>JBGSVG010000318.1:0-4213 GCA_041753095.1 Sphingorhabdus sp.
CGTCGATCCTAGTTCAGCCCCGTCATTCTCGCCCGCCGAAGTTCGAACGGAGGAGGGTGGTGGAGCTGCCGGGTACCGCCCCCGGGTCCGCTGCATCTATTACACATCGCCATTTATCACCATAGTCGGGCGAACCCGACACGACTTATATAGGCGCATTTTGGTGAATGGGAAGTGAAGGCGTTATCCCTCGGTGCCCACCTCACAAATATCTGAGTCAGTTTCGCGATACAGCAGATAATTGCTTTCATCGGTTATCATCTCGAAACTGTGGAGATTATTGCCTTCTAATACGCCGTACCTTGTATCGGTACCGTCACGAAAAAACGGCAGAAACATCCCTATGCCCCTTTCAGCAATGGAGAATCGATAAAAACTTCCAACCAATTGAGCCTGTATTGGGCGTTCGGCAGTCAAAACTATTCCTGTTTTTTGAACCTCTAAATGATAGCCGATGGTTCCAATGCCATCTTGCAGAATGTGCATTCCGGTATTGTCTAAGCGAATAGGGGGTGCGTTGTTCGCAGCGTAGCATCCAAACGCAGCATCATTTTTTGGCGGCGGCTCAGGCTCTGGATTAATGAGCAAGTATATACCTAATGCTACTGCAACACCAATGGGTAAGCCGACGGTCATCCAGTTAAGTCCGAAACCCTCGTCCATCAAAGCCCCTGCATATTCCGGCTTTCAGCCGGAATATGTACTACCATTCCATCCAGTTCAGGCGTAAGGATGATCTGGCACGACAGGCGGCTAGTACGGCGAGCGCCGCTCGCAAGATCAAGCATATCCTCCTCATCCTCCACTGCGCGAGGCAGTTTTTCGAACCAGTCTTTGTCGATAATGACATGGCAGGTCGAGCAGGCCATCTGGCCCTCGCACGTGCCTTCGAGCGGCTGGCCAGCGGCCTGAGCGACTTCGAGCAGGCCCTGCCCTTCCTCGGCCTCGACAATCTGCAAATCGCCTTCGGCGCTGATGAAGGTGACTTTAATCATAACATCGCCTCTGCTGTCCGGTTGATCACGTCTGATGCAATATCAATATCTTCGGCGGTCGTATAGCGACCAAAGCCAATGCGTATCGAGGATTTTGCCTGCGCCTCAGTCAGGCCGATTGCGCGTAAGACATGGCTCGGTCGGCCAGAACCGCTGGCGCAGGCAGAGCCTGCAGAAAAGGCAATGTTGCGGCATTCCGACATAAGACGTCCGACATCCACGCCGTCGCGACGGATATTGAGATTGCCTTTATAGCGGTGGGTGGACGAGCCATTGATTACCCAATCCGGCAGCGCCGCCATAGCGCGGTCCCAAAGCGCAGAAACATGCGAAGCGTCAGCCTCCATCCGCTCGCTGGCCAGTTTGACGGCTGCTCCGAACCCTGCACATAATGCAGGCGACAGCGTCCCCGAGCGCAAGCATTGCTCCTGACCACCGCCATGCATTTGCGGCTCCAGCTTGACGCCATCACGCACCCACAGCGCGCCAATGCCTTTGGGGCCGTGGATTTTATGTGCGGAGATCGCAATCATGTCAGGGCCGTCGGGGATAGGCATCCGACCATAGGCTTGGACAGCGTCGCATAAGAAAAGGCCGCCTTGGGAATGCGCGGCGGCGGCTAGGTCGGCGACAGGCTGGATCGTTCCAATCTCGTTGTTGACCAGCATAACCGCAGACAGTCCCGGGCCGATATGAAAACCATCTGCAAAACCATCCGAACTAACCCCAAAGCTGGAACCACCCCGATATTCTACGCAATCCAAAACTGCGGCATGTTCAGTCGCGGCGGCTGTAACGTGCAAGCCGCATCCCTTAATCGCCAGATTGATCGCCTCGGTCGCGCCGCTGGTGAAAATGACGCGTCCACCGCGCGGCAACAGCGCCGCAACTTGGTCACGGGCGACCTCCACCGCAGCCGCAGCCGCCCTGCCAACTGCATGAACGCTGTGGGGATTGGCGAAGCAATCTTTGAGCCATGGCTCCATCGCGGCAAAGGCTTCAGGCGCGATTGGCGTGGTCGCCTGATAATCCAGATAGATCACGCCGCCTTGGCCCGCTTTGATATCGAACGCCAGATTTCGATAAAACGCGTGACGTCGGCCTCGCTGGTGCCTGGACCAAAGCTGACGCGAATGACTTCCGAGGCCAGAACAGCGTCCCAGCCCATAGCGCCCAAGACATGGCTCGCTTTGAGCGTTCCAGACGAACAGGCGCTGCCAGCCGAAACCGCAAACCCTGCCATATCAAAATTGATCAGCTGACTTGATGCGGCAACGGCGGGCATGCGGTAGCTGCCGATTGTAGCCAAGCGGTTGCTTCCAGCGGCAACGACTTCACCCCCTGCTGCCAATATCGCATCTTCCAACATTACACGGAGGGTTTCGGCCGTTTCCAGCCACCCAAATCCCGCCTCCAAGGCAGCGGCAAAACCAATTGCAGCGGGAAGATTTTCGGTTCCGCGCCTATACCCCTGTTCTTGCCCGCCTGTCGGGTGCAACAAACCCAGGTCGCGCGTAAGCAGCGCCCCGACGCCCGGCGGCCCTCCGAGCTTGTGCGCGGAAACTGCGATGAGGTCTGCTTCTGGCAAAGTGATCTTTCCTGCGCTCTGCGAGCAGTCCGCGAACAACGTCCCGCCTGCGGCGCGCACAGCTTCATAAACCTTATCTAATGGCTGGATTACGCCGGTTTCGTTATTAACCGACTGGACGGCATATCGGACTGGCTTGCTGATGGCCGACAACTCTACATATCCGTTTTTATCGACCGGCAAGCGCTCTGCCGCAGCGACACCCAGCACTGCGTCATGCTCAACCGCACTGGCAATGGCCTCGCCACCGCGTAATCCAATTGCAATCGCTTCACTCGCACCGCTTGTCAGGATGACCTCGCCGTCCCAACCCAGCGCCACCGCGATCCGCTGCCTCGCATCCTCAAGCGCGGCACGCGCTGCACGCCCCTCATTATGCGGCGAGGACGGGTTTGCCCAATATTCTAGGCCCTCCATCATCGCCGCACGCGCCACACCCACGACCGGCGTGGTCGCGGCATGATCGAGATAGATGCGGTGGCGCGTAGGCATAAACCTGTGCGAACTTTCCATGACAGTTGCGAAAATCGTGACTGCTTCTATATAGCGCTTCCACATCCTGCAAAGCCCGAACCATCGGGCAGCGCGCGCCAGCAGTCTTAGAATCGAAAAACACACATGCCCGCCATCGCAATTCCCGGTCCCGAAGGCCGTCTCGAAGCCCGTTTCTCGCCGCCACCACGTCCGCGTGCGCCGATTGCGATGATCCTGCACCCTCACCCCCAGGCCGGTGGCACGATGAATGACCGGATCACGCAGCAGCTATACAAAACCTTCGTTGCGCGCGGTTTCGGCGTGCTGCGCTTCAACTTTCGCGGCGTCGGACGCAGCGAAGGCGAATTCGACAATGGCATCGGCGAGCTATCCGATGCGGCGTCGGCGCTCGATTGGGTGCAGAGCTTCCACCCAGAAGCATCGACTACGTGGATCGCCGGTTTCAGCTTTGGCGCGTGGATTGGCATGCAATTGTTGATGCGCCGCCCCGAAATTCGCGGTTTCATCTCTGTCTCGCCGCCGGCAAACATGTATGATTTCAGCTTTCTTGCCCCCTGCCCGTCATCCGGCATCATCATTCAGGGTGTGAATGACGAGGTTGTGAACCCGAACGCCGTGCAAAAGCTGGTCGACAAGCTGCGCACGCAGCGCCACATCACGATTCATCATGACGAAATCCCCCGCGCGAACCATTTCTACGAAAATGAAATGGATATGCTGATGGCGTCGGTGAACGCATATCTTGATTTCCGGTTGGACCCGAATTCGCCGATCAAGTGATTATGTTGCCTCAGTGACAAGGCTTTTGCCTTGCTGGTCAGGCACAACCCAAATCGCGATATTGGCCAAAATCACGACCGCCGCGGCCATCATTAGCCACATTTGTTTGCCTGCGCCTTCCTGCCGCCAGCGTTTCCATGCGCCGAATAGCAGCAGGACGGCAGCGAATGTCGCAATTGAGAGAATGAAGTTAGCCATGAAGCGAGCATAATGGTCGTGGATAAGCCGCGCAATCGGTCAAATTCGGCATAGCCTTTTTCGGGCACCTCTCCTAATCGGGGCATATTCCGACTCAGACAGGATATGCCATGCGTATCGCCATTGCTTCAGACCATGCTGCCCTCGCGCTAAAAGC
>JBGSVG010000319.1:0-6772 GCA_041753095.1 Sphingorhabdus sp.
GCCGGTATTCACCCACCCGCCGATTGCGGGCGAGATTGCCAAGTTGCTCGATGCCCGCGAAGCCAATCCCGAAGGTTGCGTTGTGGTCGGCGCTTATGCGCTTGGCAAAGCGCAGCGGGTGATCGCTGAGCTTCGCAAAGCGGGATATGATGCGCCGATTTACATTCACGGCGCGATGCAGAAAATGTGTGAATTGTACGAGGCACATGGCGTTGCGCTTGGCGAGCTGGTGATGGCCACGGGGTTGGCCAAAGGTGAGTTGAAAGGTGCAATCGTGGTTGCGCCGCCCTCTGCCCTGAACGACCGTTGGGCACGGCGGTTGCCCGATCCTGTAACCGCGATGGCATCCGGCTGGATGCGCGTCCGGCAGCGCGCACGGCAGAAGAATGTTGAGTTGCCGCTGGTCATTTCGGACCATGCCGACTGGAACGAACTGACCGAAACCTTGCTCGAACTGCGTCCGTCCGAAACCTGGATTACCCATGGGCGCACCGATGCGCTGGGGCGGTGGTGTGAATTGCACCAGCTAAAGGCGCGCGCGCTTGATCTGGTCGGCCGAGAAGAAGAGGAAGAGGCTTGATGGAGCGCTTTGCTGCTCTCATCGACGGGCTGGTTTACACCCGTTCACGTGACGCCAAGGTTCGGCTGATTGCCGACTATCTGCGCGACACACCCGATCCCGATCGCGGCTGGGCGCTTGCGGCACTTGCCGGAACGCTGAGCATCGCAACGGTCAAAAGCACCGCAATCAGGGCTATGGCCGATGAGCGTTTTGACCCTGCGCTGTTCCGGATGAGCCGTGATTATGTCGGCGATACCGCCGAAACGGTCGCCTTGATGTGGGATCAGTTGCCACATGTGGCAGGCACCACGCCGCCGACGCTGGGTGAAGTTATCGACATACTCAACAGCGCAAGCCGCGCCCGCGCGCCATCGTTGCTTGCTGAACTGATGGATCGGTTAGATGCCGATGGCCGTTATGCACTGCTCAAGCTGGCATCGGGCGGGATGCGCGTCGGCATCTCGGCGCGGCTCGCAAAGACCGCCTTTGCGCAGAGCTTCGAATTGAGTGTCGATGATGTCGAGGAAGTCTGGCACGCTTTGCAGCCGCCTTATGCCGAGCTGTTCGCGTGGGGTGAGGGCAAGACCGAACGGCCTGACCCGTCCGAAACGGCCTTCTTCCGCCCCTTTATGCTCGCGCATCCATTGGATGACGGCATTGTCGACTTGGCGGATTTTGCTGCTGAATGGAAATGGGACGGCATAAGAATCCAGATTGCCGCGACGGGAAGCGAAACGCGTCTGTTCAGCCGAGGTGGCGATGAAGTTTCGGCGGCATTTCCGGAAATCGCGGCGGCGTTTGAGGGATCGGGAGTCGTCGATGGCGAACTGCTCGTACGAGGCGAAGTTCAGGGCGGGGAGGCGGCAAGCTTCAATGCGTTGCAGCAGCGGTTGGGCCGCAAAACAGTGACAGCCGCAATGCAGGCCGAGTATCCGGTATTCGTGCGGCTATATGACATTTTGTTCGATGGGACGGAGGATTTGCGAGCAGAGCCCTGGCATCAGCGCCGTTTGCGATTAGAGGCTTTTGCGGCCAAGTTGAACCCTGTCCGTTTCGATCTATCCGCAATCATCGAAGCTCGCGATTTTGACCATCTAGCCGAAATTCGTGGCGGCTCACGTGACGCAGCAATTGAAGGCGTGATGCTCAAACGCCGTGACGCGCCCTATCTGGCTGGTCGCAAGGTCGGTCTCTGGTACAAATGGAAACGCGAGCCCTTGGTCGCCGATTGCGTGATGATGTACGCGCAACGCGGCAGTGGTAAACGCTCATCATATTATTCCGATTATACCTTCGGCTGCTGGGGCGAAGACGGCAGTTTGCTGCCCGTGGGGAAGGCCTATTCCGGTTTCAGCGACGAAGAACTGAAATGGCTCGACCGCTTTGTCCGCAACAATACGGTTGCGCGGTTCGGGCCGGTACGTGAGGTCGAAAAATCGCTGGTGCTTGAAGTAGCCTTCGACGCTGTCCACGAATCCAAGCGCCATAAATCAGGCATAGCGATGCGCTTCCCCCGGATTTCACGCCTGCGCCGCGACAAGCCCGCTGACGAAGCCGATCGTGTCGAAACGCTGAAGTCGATGATCGGTTAGAGAAACGCCTTCACATCAGCCATGAAGCGGGCGAACTGATCGTGGTGGAGCCAATGTCCCGCATTTTCATATTCGACGACTTTGGCGGTCGGGAAATGTTCGATCCGACCATCTTTTTGTGGATTGGAGGCCCAGCTATTCTCGCCATATAGCATCAGCACCGGGCAGGTTATCGAATGCCAGATAGCCAGCAAATCCTCACGCGGCATGTCGAAAATCGCCCAGATGTTGAGGTAGTTATCGAACTTCCAGCTCCAGGTGCCATCTTCGTTGCGGCTGATGCCGTGGACAGTCAGGTGCCGCGCTTGCTCATCGGTGAGATAGGCATTTTCGGATTTCATCCGCTCATATGCGGCCTCGATATTGGGATAGCGCTTGGGCGTGCGACCGGCAGCATTGCGCTTGTCCTCAATCCACTGCCGAAAGCGCTTCTGAATTCCCAAAGCGTCGCGTTCGGCTTGCATCGCTGGAGACAGTCCAAGGCCTTCGATGTTCACAAGCTTTTTGACATTTTCCGGATATAGCCCGGCATAGCGCGTCGCGATATTCCCCCCCATCGAATGCGCGATGATGCTGACCGGTGCGAGGTTCAGTTGATGGATCAGTTGCGCGATATCGTAGACAAATGCCGACATCTCATAATTGCCGTCGGGCGACCAGGCGCTGTCGCCGTGGCCGCGTAGGTCGGGCGCAATGATATGCCAGTCATGGCGCAATTCTTCGGCCACCCAATCCCAGCTGCGCGCATGATCACGCCCGCCGTGGATGAGCAGCAGCGGCGGCGCATCGGCATTGCCCCAATCGACATAATTGAGCCGCAGGCGTTGTGAAATGAAGCTGTTGGTGATGGGGCCGTGGAGTGTCATTCCGCAGCCAGTAATTCCTCGGCCCCGCCAAGGTCAACCGATACCAGTCGGCTAATCCCCTGTTCGACCATCGTCACGCCAAACAGTCGGTGCATCCGGCTCATCGTCACCGCGTTGTGCGTAACGATCAAATAGCGAGTGTTGGTTTCGCGGTTCATTGCGTCGAGCAAGTCGCAGAAGCGTTCAATGTTCGCGTCATCCAGCGGTGCGTCGACTTCATCCAGAACGCAAATCGGGGCTGGGTTGGTCAGGAACAGGCCAAAGATGAGTGCCACCGCTGTGAGCGCCTGTTCGCCGCCCGAAAGAAGCGTAAGCGACTGGAGCTTTTTACCAGGTGGCTGAGCGAAAATTTCAAGCCCCGCCTCCAGTGGATCATCGCTATCGATGAGGGCAAGATGTGCCTGGCCGCCATTGAACAGTGTCGAAAACAGGCGGCGGAAGTGGCCATCGACGGCTTCGAACGCAGTCAGCAGGCGTGCGCGGCCCTCTCTGTTCAGGCTGCCGATTGATCCACGCAGGCGGTTGATGGCAAGCGTAAGTTCTTCGCTTTCGGCTACACCGGCGCTTTGCTGCTCTTCCAGTTCGGCCAGTTCATCGGCAGCAATCAGATTCACCGGACCGATTCGCTCGCGCTCGCTTTGCAGGCGGTCGAGCCGGGCTGACTCGGTGGCTGCATCATCCAATGCTGTTTCGTCGAATTCGAGCTTTTCAGGCAAAACCGGCGGCGGGCATTCGAAGCGCTCGCCAGAGATCCGGCCCATTTCGACTCGTCGCTGATCCTGATTTTCAGCGCGTGCTTCTGCCCCGGCGCGGGCTTCGCGCGCGGTCGATAGCGCTTCGGCAGCGGCAGCGAGATCGGCCTCAAGCACCTTCAAAGACGCTTCACTATTACTCTCGGCAACTTGTAATTGCGTGAGTTTCTCGCCCAATTGGTTTTTGTCGGTTTGAAGCGCTGCAATTTCGTTTGCCAGAATGTCGGGCCGCCCCGCCATCGCTTCCTGCTCGGCGGCAATCTCAGCGGAACGTTTGTTCATTTCCGAAATCCGCCGCTCCGCCTCGCCGGCTCGCTCCTGCCAACCGCGGATTTCCGCCATCGCGACGGCACGCCGCTCGCGGCTTTGCGCGATGCGCTGTTCGAGTGCGGACAAATCGGCTTGGCTGCGAATGAGTAAATGGCGGATCGCTTCGCTTTCTGCCGTTAGCGTGCGAACGAGTTCTGCATGGTGCGAGCCGTCGGGCAGGGCGCTCCTTGCGGCTTCAGCAACATTTACGTCGGCATTGGCAGCTGTCAGTTCCTGTTCGCTCAACACAATCCGTTCGGCGAGCGCGGCGCGGGCGCTCTGCAACCGAGCCAGTGCATCTTCAGACTGATCGGCGGCACGCAGCGCCTGCCGCAGTTCGCCCTCGCGCGCTTGCTGAGCCGCTGTGGCTGCACGATATTCTTCCTGCGCAACAGCAATGTTGCTGACCAATTGCTCTAGTGTCTCGGCCTGTATGGCCAATGCCGCCTCGGCGGGTCCGATAAGTTCGGCCAGTTCGGCAAGGCGATTGGCGCGAATGAGCTGCTCCGCGGTCGTCGCCCCGTCGTCATCGGCGACAAATCCGTCCCAACGGCGCAGCTTACCGTCGCGCGTGACCAGCCGTTCCCCCGGTCCAAGCGCTTCGCCATTATCCACATCAACCACACGCACCAGCGATAACCGCGCCTCGAGCTCAACTGGCGCTTTGACATGGTCGATGAGACGTGTGCCATCAATTTGCGGAATGCCATTTGCGCCGCCACGCCAGCGACGCCCTGTGTCGCCGCCAATGCCGGCATTGGCATCGTCGCCCAATGCGGCTGCCAGTGCACGTTCGTAGCCCGGTTCAACGGTAATGCGGTCAATAGCCTGATCGCCGCTTGATTTGGCGAGGGCGCGTTCGAGCGCACTTTGCTCAGATAGCAAAGCGGCAAGTTCGGCCTTGGAGCTTGCGAGCGTCGATTGTGCGGCCTCGCGTTGCTCGGTAAGCTCGGTCCGACGAATCTCGGCCTTCTCTATCAAAGCAGCACCAGTTTCCAACTGCGCCTCCAAAGCCGTAACAGCGCTCTGCGCCGCAGATTTTGCGGACTGCAGTTCACTTTCGTCGCCAAGCTCGGCCTGCTCGTTCGCAAGCCGGGCAGCATCGCGCGCGGCCCTGTCCGCACGAGCGCGGGCATTGGCCAACGCCGCATCAGCGACACGTATTTCGGCGTCAGCACGCGCCTGCTCGGCCGCAGCTTTGGCAAGTGCAACTTCGCTTTCGCGCACCTGTCGCTCTGCATTTTCGGCAATGCGGATAAGGCCAGGACGTTCGTCTTCTTGAGCCTTGATCTGTTCGGCAAGCGTCACGCTCTCGGCCTGTAGCCGTGCAAGGGCATCAGCGGCATCATGGGTAAGTTTCCCTTCGCGCGCGCCATCGTCGGCCATCCGCGCCGCCTGTGCCGAAAGGTCGGCTTGCCTCTGGATGATGCGGTCGCGTTCGCCGGTTAGCTGCACCAGTCTGTTGGATAAGTCATTTGCCGCATCACGCGCCGCCATCGCCACCGAGCGGGCCTCGGCTAATTCGCGAACGGCCGCCTGCTGTTTGTCGGTCAGATCGCGCTGTGTTGTACTCGCCTCTTCGACAGCGGCGGTTGCGCTATTGGCCTCAGCGCGCGCGGTATCTGCAGCTGCCTTCGCCTCTTGCCAACGCACGAAAATCAGTCGCGCCTCTGCTTGCAGTATTTCCTTACTCAGCTTGCGATAACGCTCGGCTTGCTTGGCCTGCCGCCGCAGCGCCCCGGCGCGCGCATCCATATCGGCGAGTATTGTCGCAAGCCGGGCCAGATTGGTTTCGGCAGCGCGCAATTTTTGCTCGGCATCTTTGCGGCGAACATGAAGCCCGGAAATCCCTGCGGCTTCTTCGAGCATCTGTCGCCGTTCCTGCGGCTTGGCCGAGATAATCGCCCCAATGCGCCCTTGGCTGACCAACGCCGGAGAATGCGCGCCGGTTGCAGCATCAGCGAAAATCAGTGCGACATCCTTTGCCCGCACATCGCGGCCATTGGACCGATAGGCTGAACCGGCGCCGCGCTCGATCCGCCGTGTTACTTCCAGTTCGTTGTCGTCGTCATTCGCGGCGTCGCCAATTTCGCGCTCGGCCAATATTGTGATTTCGGCAAAGTCGCGCGCGGGCCGTGAGGCGGTTCCGGCGAAGATAACATCTTCCATACCCGCGCCGCGCATGGACTTCGCACTGCTCTCGCCCATAACCCAGCGGATGGCTTCAAGCAGGTTGGATTTGCCGCAGCCATTGGGGCCGACAATCCCGGTCAGGCCGCTTTCAATGCGAAGTTCGGCAGGCTCGACAAAGCTTTTGAAGCCGACAAGTTTTAGCTTCTTTATGCGCAAGGGATTTTGCCTCTTGCATGGCTAGCGATGTCTGGCCCCCCCGGTACCATTCTATCTCGCGCCGGCTTCAACCAGCTTGCTCTTCACCTGAACCCACGATCCAGCGTCGATTTTTGAGCCGTTAAGCAGGAAGGACGGTGTGCCGGTTACGCCGTCGTCCTTGCCACCCTTCTCGGTCAGCTTGATCATCTCATCAATTGCCTTCTGGTCGGTCAGGCAGGCTTTTGCCTGATCTTCGCTGATCCCGCGTGCTTTGACGAATTCAATCAATCCCATTTTCGTACCAAGCAACGTAGAAATCTGCGTAGGCGTCATTTTCTGCATGGCCTGCTGTTCGGCCTC
>JBGSVG010000320.1:0-1686 GCA_041753095.1 Sphingorhabdus sp.
CGGTCCGACATCCGTGCCCATTTGGGAGCCGTAAAGACCCAAAGCAGTGCCGACCAGCTGAATGCGAGGCTCACCCAGACATCGGGCATATCAAGCTGGCTTGCAATGGCGGGCAGGGCAGATTGCATGGCGGTGTTACCCGCCGCAGCCACCAGCATGACGAGAAACAACACGACCACGCGGTTGTTGGGGATCGCGGGAACCGCGCTCATGGCTTTTGCCAATCATAGCTTCGCGTCACTTTGGCAACATGCAGGCTGTAGTCGCTGTACCAGCGGTCGCGCCCGGCGTTTCTTATCGCTGCGTGCTCGGGATGGTCGCGCCAGGCTTTGGCATCGGCATCACTGGCCCAATAGCTGACTGTTATGCCCAGACCATCTGCGCCACGCACCGAATCCATACCTACATAGCCCTGTTGCAGCGCGGCCAGTTTATCCATCGCAATCGCAGCCTGCGCATAGCCATTCGCATCGGCGTCGGTGCGCTGAGCTATGAAAATGACGGAAATAGTATCAACCGGAAGCTTTGCCATTACAGCGGCATAAGGCGGTTTTTACGGTCGGCGCAACCCGGTTGGAGCATATTCTTGCTTAATCCGGTTGCATAAAGTGCACCAATTTGCGAGTGCAGTTCTTTCGTGAAAACTGTCCCCGGACCTATCGCATGACATCGTCGACATTGGCTAAAACCCCGCTGCTGGACCGCATCAAAGACAAAGCCAGCCGCTTTTTTGGCCCTTGGGGCGTGTTTTTCAAAGGTTTCGTGAAACATCCGGTGATGGTCGGATCCATCATTCCGTCCTCTGACCGCACCGTTAAAAAGATGCTGGCACCGGTGGACTGGGAAAACACCAAATTGTTCGTCGAATATGGCCCTGGCATTGGCACATTTTGCCAGCCTGTTCTCAACCGCATGCGCCCGGACGCGACATTGCTGGTGATCGACTTGAACGAAGATTTCATCGATTATCTGCGCAAAACGATTCGCGACAGTCGGTTCATTGCGGTCCACGGGTCGGCTGCCGATGTGAACGAGATTATATCGCAATTCGGATTCAAGAACGCCGATTATATCCTGTCAGGACTGCCTTTTTCGACGCTTCCCAACAATCTAGGGCCAGTCATTGCAGAGGTAACCGCGAAGGCCATCCGTCCCGGTGGCGCGTTCCTGGTGTATCAGTTCCGCGCGCGTGCGCGTGATTTCATGGCCCCGCATTTCCGCAAGATCGATAGTGGTTTCGAGCTTTGGAATGTCCTCCCCTGCCACCTGTTCTGGGGCTGGAAAGAATAATCATTTATTCTTGAGCAGGCCTAATTTGATTCGTCTGCCGACGGTGTAATCGACCGAATTGACCAAAAAATAGGCGACGCCTGCCTTAAACCGGCTCCACCAGCTGTCGCGGCTTTTCAGGAGGATGCGTGTCTGTTCTTCGGATTGTGCCACAAGACCATCGACCAGCTCACGCGCATATGCCGCAAATGCGGTATCTTTCACCCGAATAATGATCTCCAGATTGATTAACATGCTGCGCACGTCGAGATTAGCAGACCCGATGTAAACGGCATCATCAATGACCATCAGCTTCATGTGCAATGGACGCGGTTGGAATTCATAAATCTGTGTTTTCCGTCGCAGCAGGTAGCGATAGAGTAGTCGTGCTGCCGGAATGGTCGCCCCATTATCGGT
>JBGSVG010000321.1:0-3832 GCA_041753095.1 Sphingorhabdus sp.
AAGGTAACGCAGCGCGTGCCGGTTCGCATCTCGATTACCGACAAGCCGAAACGCAATATGATCGCGGGGCTGTCGGCACATGTCCGCATCGACACCGACAAGTAATCCGCTCGACCAACCGGCCTACCCGGTCAAAAACAAGGCGCTGCTGACACTGGCAGTGATGGGCGCGACCATCATCCAGATATTGGATTCCACAATCGCCAATGTCGCCATTCCGCACATGCAGACCAGTCTTGGCGCAACGATGGATACAATTACCTGGGTACTGACCAGTTACATCGTGGCCAGCGCGGTGGCGATGCCGATCACCGGGTGGCTTGCGGACCGAATTGGATCGCGCAACCTGTTCTTGGGTGCGGTCGCCGGGTTCATCCTGGCCTCGATGCTGTGCGGTATCGCAACGAGCCTTACCGAGATGGTCGCTTTCCGCATATTCCAGGGCGTTTGCGCCGCCTTTATCGGGCCTTTGTCGCAAACGATCATGCTCGATATAAACAAGCCGTCGGAAGCCCCGCGGGCGATGTCGATCTGGGGCATGGGAATCATGATCGCGCCGATATTGGGTCCAATGATCGGCGGTTGGCTAACCGAAAGCTACAATTGGCGGTGGGTTTTTTATATCAACCTGCCAATCGGGATACCTACGCTGGCAATCCTTTGGTGGTTGTTGCCGTCACGTCCAATCAACCGCCGTCAGCTAGATCGTTTCGGCTTTGCGATGCTCGCCATCGGTTTGGCCACATTGCAGTTGCTGCTCGATCGTGGCCAGCAAGAAGACTGGTTGCAGAGCTGGGAAATCATAGTTGAGCTTCTCGTCGTCATCGCAGCGTTGTGGATGTTTGCGACGCATCAAATGACGACGGATCGGCCAATGTTCGAGCGACTTCTGATTACAGATCGAAACTTCTTTATCTCGCTGAATATGATGCTGCTGGTCGGCATGATGATGTTCGGCATTTTCGCGCTTCTGCCGCCGATGCTGCAGAATCTATACGGCTACACGGTCTATGACACCGGCGTATTACTCGCCCCGCGTGGAGTCGGAATATTGCTCGCAATGTTTATCGCATCGAAACTGACCGGCAAGATTGACCCGCGTATCATCATCTTCACCGGCTTTCTGATGACCGCTTCGTCGATGTGGATCATGACTCAATGGTCGCTCAACATGGACTGGCACTGGATTGTCTACACCGGGCTGTTTCAGGGATTTGGCATGGGCTTCGTCTTCATTCCGCTCAATGGCGTTGCATTTTCGACCCTGCCAATGCGGATGCGGACCGATGGCTCCGCGCTCCTATATCTGTTCCGCAGTCTTGGCGGCAGCTTCGGAATTTCCATCATGACCACGATGCTGGCGCGCAATATGCAGACAAGCCACGCCGATTTAGCGGGCCATATTACAGCTACCTCATTGCCGACTGTCGATCCATCGAGCGCCGACCGGCTTGGTTCATTAGGTGAAACCGCGCTCCAGTTGGTGAACCTCGAAATCAACCGGCAAGCGGCGATGATCGCTTATCTCGACGATTTCAAACTGATGATGATTTTGCTGATTATCATCAGCCCGCTGATCTTCTTTTTGAAGCCCGGCAAGGCAGCGTCAGGGCAGCAACAAGTGATGGCCGATTAGCGCGCAACGAGCCCTTTTTGCTGCATCCGCCATACTGCCATTTCGATACGGTCCTGCCCGAAGAACGGTTCACCGTCGAACACCAATGTTGGAACGCCCCAATGCCCAGCGGCCTCGAGCGCAGCCTGGTTAGCAGCGATTTCGGCGTCAAGTGCCTCAGCATCGGTCACGGCTTCAGCATCAAGCTCAGACAGGTCCAGCTCCGCACGTTCAGCGGCGCCAGCCAGATGCCCCCCCTCATGCCAATTCTCTGCCCCGCCCCAGATCAGGCGCGATACCTCGTCGCAAAAGGCGAGGCTCTTGCCGCGCCGAGCAGCGGCTTGCCCCAACCGCGTCAGGCGAAATATATAAGGCTGTTCGTCGGCAATCTTGCGCGTCCGCACATCCTGAACAATCGGGTCAGGGCGCGGCGGACCAAATGGGATGCCATGAAACTGGGCTACACGGAATATGTCGGTGAAGGTATAACGCAACCAGTTAGGATGGCTTCGTTCGAAAAATTCCGGGTCGCGGATGGCCAGCGGATAGACCGGACGCAGATTGATGGTCAGATCATATTCTTCCATCAGCGCCCGATACCGCCGCGTCGCGAGATAGCTATACGGGCTGCGGAACGACCAAAAAACATCCGCCTGCAGCCCCATAATCTCATCCCTTCTTCAAATGCCGACGTCCGAGCAATTCGGCGATTTGCACCGCGTTCAGCGCAGCGCCTTTGCGGAGGTTATCTGACACGCACCAGAAGGCAAGGCCGTTGTCCACCGTCGGGTCTTCGCGCACGCGGCTGACATAGGTCGCATCGTCGCCCGCGGCTTCGATGGGCGTCGTGTAGCCACCGTCTTCGCGCTTATCGACCAGCATGATACCGGGGGCTTCGCGCAGTATCGACTTTGCTTTGGCCGCTGACATCTCGCGATCATATTCGATGTTCACCGCTTCGCTGTGGCCGACAAATACCGGCACGCGCACGCAAGTCGCGGTCAGCTTGATTTTCGGATCGAGGATCTTTTTGACCTCGACCATCATCTTCCACTCTTCCTTGGTATAGCCATCTTCCAAGAAGCTATCGATGTGCGGGATGACGTTAAAGGCGATTTGCTTGGTGAATTTTTTCGCCTCGGCGCTGTCGCCGACGAAGATATTTCGGCTCTGCTCAAACAGCTCGTCCATGCCTTCCTTGCCTGCGCCCGAAACCGATTGATAGGTTGACACCACTACTCGCGTGATATTGGCGTAGTCATGCAATGGCTTGAGCGCAACCACCAGCTGAGCGGTCGAGCAATTGGGGTTCGCGATGATATTCTTGCGCTTGTACCCGTCAATCGCGTCGGGGTTCACCTCTGGCACGATCAGCGGAATATCTGGGTCCATCCGGAACAGCGAGCTGTTGTCGATGACGACGCAACCCGCAGCCGCCGCAATCGGCGCAAATTTCTTGGTCGCTTCCGAACCGATGGCAAAGATCGCCATGTCCCAACCGGCCCAGTCGAAATTTTCGATATTCTGGACCTTTAGCATCTTGCCGGTATCGCCATATTCGATTTCGATGCCCTGGCTACGCGACGATGCCAGAACGGCAACTTCGTCGGCAGGAAATTCGCGCTCGGCAAGGATGTTCACGACTTCGCGGCCGACATTGCCCGTCGCGCCTGCAACTACGATACGATAACCCATGTTCATTCCCTCAAATTCAAATTGGACAATAAAAAAGGCCGGGCTCTTTGTGGGAGCCCGGCCTTTGGTGTTCGGTTTAAGAACGCAGCGGAGCCCCTGCCTTATTCGGCAGCCTCGGTGGTCTTAATAGTCGCTTTATCCGCAGGGCGTGGATCGCGGCGTTCGGCGATACGTGCCTTCTTACCGGTCAGGCCGCGCAGATAATAAAGCTTTGCACGACGCACGACGCCCTTGCGGACGACTTCGATGCTGTCGATGTTTGGGCTGTACAATGGGAATACGCGCTCGACGCCTTCGCCGAACGACATTTTACGTACGGTGAAGTTGGAGCCCATGCCCTTGTTCGAACGCGCGATGCACACGCCTTCGTAATTCTGGATTCGCGTGCGTTCACCTTCGATGACCTTCACGCCCACCTTGACGGTGTCGCCTGCACGAAATGCAGGGATTTTCTTGTTTTCTGACAAAGCTGCAATAGCTTCGGCTTCGAGTGTCTGGATGAGGTTCATGCCCCATTTAATC
>JBGSVG010000322.1:0-2271 GCA_041753095.1 Sphingorhabdus sp.
AGCCTTTTGCGGCAGCGCGTTTGGCGCATGTCCGCCATTCAGCATCGTCGCAACACAGCGCGTCCGGGTCAGGCCGGGGTCGTTGGCCTCGAGCAAATCAGCAACCTCACGGTCATTCGGATCGGCAAGGAAGCGCTTGACAAGGTCGGCAAAATTGCCGCCGTCGCTTTGGGCAATGCCTGTGAAATAGGCGCGCGTGCCGTCGTTGATCATCGGCTGGAACCGGAAGCGTTCCACTTCGGTCAGGGCATGGACCAGCGCGTAAATCGCATTGTCCGGCCGGGGTCGGCTGCTATGGCCGCCGCGGTTGGTCGCGGCCAGCTTGTAATCGGCATAGGTTTTCTCGGCGATTTGCATGCCGAAGCCTTCGACCTTGCCGTCGGCGTAGATGCTGCCGCCCCCTGCATCGCTATTCAAGGCAAATTCGGCGTCGATCAGATCACGCCATTCGGCTACGGCGCGCTTGGCGCCATTGGCCGACGTTTCCTCGTCGCCCGTGAACAGGACGATGATATCGCGCGTGGTTTCGAACTTCTCGGCGCGCAGATACTGCAGCGCGATCAATATACCGGTCAGTCCCGCTTTATTGTCGTTCGACCCGCGCCCGAGATAATAGCCGCCTTCTTCGCGGAATTTGAACGGTGGATATTTCCAGTCGCTCTCCTTCGCTTCGACCACATCCATATGCGCCATCAGCAATATCGGCTTTTTGCCGCTAGGCTTTGCGGCGGGCCAGCGCGCTATCAGCGTTTGGGTGTTGTCATGGTCCTTGACGATGACGTTGTTGATGCCAGCCTTGCGGAATTCCGCAGTCAGCAAAGCGGTCATTTTCTTGAATTCGGCTGTCCGGCCCTCGACGGTCGGGATTTCGACGATTTTGGCAAAGAGCTGCTTTTCCGCAGTACGCTTTGCGTCATCTTGCGCGTGCAACGGCGTCAGCGCTAATAATGCCGCCGATAGTGCCAATAATCGTTTCATGACCGTCTCCCTGTTTGGCTTACCCTAATGCGCGCCATGCCCTTCTGCCAGATATTCTTCCGACTGCATTTCAAGGAGCCGCGACACGGTACGGTCGAACTCGAACTTGCCGTCCCCTTCGGGATATAATGCGTCCGGTGCGGCATCTGCGCTGGCCAGCAATTTCACCTTATATTCGTAGAGCGCATCGATCAGCGTTACAAAGCGCGCCGCCTCGTTCCGGCTTTGCGAGCCCAACACGGGTATGCCGACGATGATGACGCTATGATAGCGCCGCGCGATAGCGAGATAGTCCGCCGCGCCTCGCGCCTCACCGCAAAGCCGTTTGAAAGAAAAGACCGCAACACCCTTGAGTGACTTTGGTACATGAAGATTCCGCCCGCCGCCCAGATCGATTTCCGCCGTCGGCACATGCGCCCGGTCTTCGGGGGGATAGTCGGTCAGGTGGAAGAAGGTTTCGGACAGCTTTTTGGTCGATTCGGCTCCGTTCGGCACCAGCCAGGTTTCGGCATTGCCCAACCGGTCGCGGCGATAATCGGTCGGACCGTTGAGGCCGATGATATCGAGTCTGTCCTTTACCAGTTCGTTAAAGGGCAGGAAAAGTTGCCGGTTGAGGCCATCCTTATACAGATCGTCTGGATGGCGGTTTGATGTCGTTACTATTGTAACGCCTTGCGCGATCAGCCCGGTGAACAACCGCGACATAATCGCTGCATCGGCCATGTTGTTCACCACCATCTCGTCAAAACAGAGCAGCCGCGCTTCGTCGGCCAATGCTTCGACCAGTGGCGGAATAGGGTCGCCAACTTCCTTTTCGCGCTCGACCTTCAGCCGCGCATGGATGTCGAGCATGAACTCGTGGAAATGCGCGCGGCGCTTGCGTTTGATGCGGACGCTATCAAAGAAAAGATCCATCAGCATCGACTTGCCGCGCCCGACTCCGCCCCACAAATAGAGTCCGCGCGCGGGATCCGGCTTCTTGCCTAGGAAACGCCATAAGGTGCTGCCGCGCGGCGGCACGGCTTCCAATTCAGTCTGAACCTTCGCGAGCGCTGCCGCTGCTGCAGCCTGATCCGGGTCAGCTTTCAGCTCACCTGCCACCACCAACGCGGCGTAACGTTCGGTAACTGGCTGCCCGGTCATCTTTTCGTCGGTTTTCGGATCGTGCCCGAGAACGCTGCGACCCGCTCGTCGCCTTGCACGACGATGCCGCGCATGAATAGCAGCCTGCCGGTCTCCTTGAGCAACTCGACCTCAGCGTCGAGCGGCTCGCCGATCACGCCCGCGCCAATG
>JBGSVG010000323.1:0-5542 GCA_041753095.1 Sphingorhabdus sp.
ACGATATGTCAATTACGGCATTCGCGAATTTGGCATGGCGGCTGCGATGAACGGGATGGCGCTACACGGCGGAATCATTCCTTACGGTGGGACATTCCTGATTTTCTCGGATTATTGCCGCGCTGCCATCCGCTTGTCGGCATTGCAGGAAACGCGGGCCATTTACGTGATGACGCACGACAGCATTGGTGTTGGCGAGGATGGTCCTACGCACCAGCCAATTGAACAAATCATGTCGCTACGGTTGATACCCAATCTCGATGTGTTCCGGCCAAGCGATAGCATCGAAACCGCAGAATGCTGGGCTTTGGCGATTGAAACCGAAGACAGGCCGTCGCTTTTGGCGCTGTCCCGCCAGAACCTGCCACAATTGCGTACCGACATCAGCGAAAACCTGTCGGCCAAGGGCGCTTACACGCTCCGGACCGCGAATGCCGCACGGCGCGTGGTGCTGATCGCGACCGGTTCGGAAGTGCCACTCGCTATTTCGGTCGCGGACCGCCTCGAAGAGCATGGCTTTGGCGCAGACGTCGTTTCGATGCCGAGCTGGGAGCGTTTTGACGCACAATCGGCGGCTTACAAGGCCGAGGTCCTACCTGCGGGGCCACTCCGCGTCTCGATCGAAGCCGGCACGACGATGGGCTGGGAGCGCTATGTCGGCGATGGCCTGCGGTTCGGTATCGACAGCTTTGGCGCCTCGGCACCGATCGATGCGCTTTATGACCATTTCGGGCTGACGCCTGACAAAATCACCCCTCAAATCATCGCCAAGCTGGGCTGATAGGAGCACATATGACTGTCAAAGTAGCAATTAACGGATTTGGCCGCATCGGTCGTCTCGTCGCACGCGCCATATTGGAGCGCGACGATCATGACCTTGAGCTGGTTGCTATCAACGACCTGGCACCGGCGAAAGCCAATGCGCTGCTCTTTAAGCGCGACAGCGTCCACGGCCCGTTCCCCGGCACCGTTGAAGCCGACGGCAATGACATCGTCGTCAACGGCAAACGCATCCATGTGACCGCAGAGCGCGATCCGGCAAACCTGCCGCACGCCGCAAACGGGGTCGATATAGCGCTGGAATGCACCGGTTTCTTCACCGACCGCGCCAGTGCGGAAAAGCATCTGGCCGCTGGTGCCAAGCGCGTATTGATTTCGGCACCGGGCAAAAATGTCGATAAAACCGTTGTTTTCGGGGTCAATCACGGCGTCTTGACGTCAGACGATCTGATCGTTTCTAACGCTAGCTGCACCACCAACTGCCTTGCGCCGATGGCCAAGGTGCTGAACGATGCCATCGGTATCGAACGCGGGTTGATGACCACAATCCACAGCTATACGAACGACCAAAAAATCCTCGACCAGATCCACGACGATATGCGCCGTGCTCGGGCTGCGGCAATGTCGATGATCCCGACCACCACCGGTGCAGCGCGTGCAGTTGGCGAAGTGATGCCCGAATTGAAGGGCAAACTCGACGGTTCGGCCATCCGCGTGCCGACGCCCAATGTCAGCATCGTCGATCTGACTTTCACGCCAGCGCGTGATACAACGAAAGAAGAAGTCAACGCGTTGCTGAAAGCAGCGTCGGAAGGCGCTCTCAAGGGCGTCCTGGCTTATTCTGATGAGCCTCTGGTTTCCATCGATTACAACCATTGCCCGGCAAGCTCGACCATCGACAGTCTCGAAACATCGGTCATTGACGGCAAACTAGTCCGCGTTTTGAGCTGGTACGATAATGAATGGGGCTTCTCGAACCGCATTGTCGATACCGCAGGTGTCATCGGAAAGATGCTCTAATCATGGCATTTCGCACGCTCGACGATCTGGGTGACATCAAGGGAAAACGTGCTTTGGTGCGTGTCGACCTCAATGTGCCGATGGCCGACGGACGGGTGACCGATGAGACTCGGCTGCGAGCGTTGCTGCCGACGGTGACTGAATTGGCCGACAAAGGCGCAAAGGTGCTGTTGCTCGCGCATTTCGGACGGCCAAAGGGCGCAAAGCATAGCGAAATGTCTGTTTCGATGGTGCTCGATGCTTTGCAGGAAGTTCTGGGGCGCGAAATTATGTTTGTGCCTGAAATCGCTGGTGATGTTGTGGTGCAGTCGGTCGGAATATTGGCAGATGGCGATATCGCGCTTCTCGAAAACACGCGCTTTTGGCCGGGTGAAGAGAAGAATGATCTGGAACTGGCGAAAGCTGTTGCTGCCAATGGAGACTTCTACGTCAACGACGCCTTCTCCGCCGCGCACCGTGCGCATATGTCGACCGAAGGTTTGGCGCATTTGCTGCCGGCTTATGCCGGACGTTCGATGGAAGCCGAACTGAAAGCGCTGGAAGCAGCGCTCGGAAATCCTGAGCATCCCGTTGCCGCGGTGGTCGGTGGTGCCAAGGTATCTTCCAAGCTCGACGTGCTCACCAACCTGGTAACCAAGGTCGATCATCTGATTATCGGTGGAGGCATGGCCAATACCTTTCTGGCAGCGCGCGGCATCAATGTTGGCAAGTCTTTGTGCGAGCATGACCTTGCCGATACAGCGAATGGCATATTGGACGCGGCAGACAAGGCGGGATGCACGGTCCATCTGCCATATGACGTCGTGACGTCAGTCGAATTCCGTGCAAATCCGCCAATTCGCACGGTCAATGTACATGAGGTCGCTGCAGATGAGATGATCCTCGATGTCGGCCCCGCCGCAGTCGAAGCGTTGGCAGACGTTCTCAAGACCTGCCGGACTTTGGTTTGGAACGGCCCGCTTGGAGCGTTTGAGATCGAGCCGTTCGATGCGGCCACGGTTGCATTGGCGCGCACAGCGGCCGCGCTGACCAAGGAAGGTTCGCTGGTATCGGTTGCAGGTGGTGGCGACACCGTTGCTGCGCTCGCGCATGCAGGCGTGACCGAGGATTTCACGTTTATATCAACTGCTGGCGGCGCCTTCCTCGAATGGATGGAAGGCAAACCGTTGCCTGGAGTCGACGCGCTTCAAATCACTTAACCGGACGGGGGCGCTTGGCCCCGTTTTTTTGACAATGTAGTGCATACGTATGCACTTCCGAAGTACAGGGAAGTAAAGATGCAAGATCCGAAGATGCTCGAAAAAGTAGCGACCGCGCCCGGCTTTATTGCGGCGCTTGACCAGAGCGGCGGTTCGACGCCAAAGGCGCTCAAAGGCTACGGCATCGACGAAGGCGCTTATTCGAACGACGAGGAAATGTTCGCACTGATTCACGATATGCGGTCGCGGATCATTACTTCACCCAGCTTTTCAGGCGACAAGGTGCTTGGCGCGATCCTGTTTGAACGGACAATGGATGGCGACGCGGGCGGCAAGCCCGTTCCTGCGGCGCTGTGGGACAAGGGCGTGGTGCCTTTCCTGAAAGTCGACAAAGGGTTGGAAGACGAAGCCGACGGCGTGCAGATGATGAAGCCTATGCCGGGTCTCGATGAACTTCTCCAGCGCGCAAAGGCAAAAGGCGTATTCGGCACGAAGAAGCGCTCGGTTATCAATCAAGCGTCGCCAACCGGCATCGCGGCCATCGTGAAGCAGCAGTTCGAAGTCGCGGAGCAGATCCTGGCCAACGGACTGATGCCGATCATTGAACCTGAAATAAACATCAAGAGCACCGATCGCGAACAGAGCGATGCGATATTGGGCGACGAGATATTGAAGGCGCTGGATACACTTTCCGCCGAAAACAAGGTCATGCTGAAGCTATCGATTCCGGCAGAGGCAGGAACTTTTGACTCGCTCGTCAGCCACCCGCGCGTACTGCGCGTCGTGGCGCTCTCGGGCGGTTATGCCCGTCCCGAGGCTTGTATAGAACTTGCCAAGAACAAGGGCATGATAGCAAGTTTTTCCCGCGCTTTGCTCGAAGATTTGCGGCATCAGATGAGCGACGAGGAATTCGACCGCTCGCTAGGGCAAGCAATCGACGAAATCGCTGCGGCGTCGGCGACCTGACTAAAGACCGCCAGCGAAGCTGAACGAAAAGCGGTAGTCAGAAGGTTTCAGCACAACATCGGTGCGCTTATCCGGGCGGACCGACGTTAGCGTGATGCTCCCATCGGCAAGCGGTTTAGGCTCGCCCAGCGTAAGTTCGAACTCTTGATTACTCTGGCTGCGGACCCAGAGCATTTTAAGCCGCACCCGTCCTGCCCACACGCAGCGGGCGTTCATCGGGCAGCGGCTGTCTTCGATAACTGCGATTGGTTTGATCACAGGGCCATCAACCATTGCTTCCTGACCCAGCGCGACATCGCTGCCATCGGATCGTGGCATCGATGTCGTGGTACATGCGGTCAACAACAGGACAAAGGGCGCGAAATATTTCTTCGTGTTCATTTGCAGCGGCTTAACGCTGCGGCTATGAACCCTTTATGACCGACCAGAATTGCCAACTTTACCTGATTTCCCCGCTGGATGTCGGCGGCGACTTTCCCACCCGCCTTGAAACTGCTTTGTCAGCGGGGCCGGTGGCGGCGTTTCAGTTCCGCGTAAAGGAAATTGATCAGCATGAAGCCGCTGCTTTAGCCGAGCCATTGCAGGCTATATGCGCCGCTCATGACGTCGCCTTCATCGTCAACGACAGTGTTGCGCTTGCCAAGCGGCTCAAAGCGGACGGCGTGCATATGGGGCAGGGCGATGGCGACGTGCGTGAGGCACGTGAGACCCTTGGCCCCGACGCGCAGATTGGCGTGACCTGCCACAATAGCCGTCATCTCGCGATGGAAGCGGCGGAGGCAGGTGCCGACTATGTAGCGTTTGGCGCATTTTACCCGACCAGCACCAAACATGTTGAGCATGTCGCGGAGCTGGACACGCTCCAGAAATGGTCGCGGGTGACGGAAATTCCTTGTGTTGCGATTGGCGGGATCACGCCGGACAATGCAAAGCCGCTCATCGAAGCAGGCGCGGATTTTATTGCGGTGAGCAGTACTGTGTGGAACCACCCGCAAGGTCCTGCCGAAGCGGTAAAGGCCCTCAACGCCCTGCTTGCCTAATCGCGCTGCCATCGTTAAAGGCCGCGTCCAACGGCGTGCGAATGCGCGCTTGCTCTTTCCATCTGTTAAGCGAGTGATCTCATGAAAATCAACGCGGTTGAAATCAAGCCGGGTAACATCCTTGAATATGAAGGCGGACTTTGGAAAACCGTCAAAACCGCGCATACCCAGCCGGGCAAGGGCGGCGCGTATATGCAGGTCGAGCTTAAAAACCTGCGCGATGGCCGCAAGAATAATATTCGTTTCCGTTCGGCCGAAAGCGTCGAAAAGGTTCGCCTAGACCAGAAGGATTTTCAGTTCCTCTACGCAGAGGGCGATAACCTCGTGTTCATGGATAAGGAAACCTATGATCAGGTGACATTGCCTAGCGATCTGCTGGGTGACGCAGCGGCTTTCCTGCAGGACGGCATGGATGTCGTGATGGAAATGTATGACGACGAAGCGCTTTCGGTTGCGCTGCCTGACCAGATTGAAGCGATGATTGTTGAAGCTGATGCGGTGGTTAAGGGCCAGACCGCCTCGTCCAGCTATAAGCCA
>JBGSVG010000324.1:0-2144 GCA_041753095.1 Sphingorhabdus sp.
TACGCTATAATCGAAGCGATAAAGCAGCGCAGTGACGGAAGTCTGGACCTTCCTGAAGGCACGATCTATCCGGCGCTGCATCGGCTTGAACTTTCAGGTTTGCTGCAAAGCCGCTGGGTTGATCCGCCGTCAGGCCGGAAAAGGCGGGTTTACGAACTAACCCAAAAGGGTAGCTCCGCTCTGTCCGAAAAACGCGAAGGCTGGAGCAGATTCGTGGCTGCGGTAGATGGGCTGATGGCGAAACCGTGGCTCGCGTAATAGACGCTTATCTGTCGGAATTTGACCGCTATCTTGCATTTGATCGCCAGCTGGCACTCCGTGTCCGCGAAGAAGTCGGCGCGCACCTTGCCGAGGTCGTAGAGCATCAGGGGAGCGAAGCTGAAGCTGTCGCTCGCTTTGGAGATCCAAAGCAATTGGCGAGGGCTTTTGCCGAATCGGCTTTGCCGGGGCGTTTGCAGATAGCGGTGCTTTCGCTCGCGGTGATGTCCGCTTTGACCTTTGCGACGATGCGTTTTCGTTCGTTGTGGTTTGACTTGTCGGCCAATCAGCAGGGCCTCGCGGGATATCTGACGATGATTGATCGGATCGGCTTTTTTGCCGGAGTTGCAATCGCAACATATGTCTGCTGGGTCGTCCGCAAAGCACCGCTGAAAATCGACCGAGCGATAACGGCCATCCATGTGGCGATGCTACTGTTTGCAATGTCCATTTCGGCCAGTCTCGCGCGGGCAATACCGGTTGCAACCGCCGATGGACTTATCTGGCTCACTGCCATCATCGAATTTGGCGGACTCGCAGTGCTGTATTGGCAGCTACGGCAGTCATATCGCCATGCGATGATCGCCCGATCCCTAGTTTAGTCGGAAATTCCTTTCCTCGAAAGGCCATCATCGGCATGATGGTAGGAAGCTTTTTTGGGGGAAGAAAATGCCTGTAAAGAAAATGGAAATCACCGTGCACTTGCGGAGAATATCGCGGGTGTCGGCAATCGCTGCGCTCGGCGCGCTAATCACGCCGGTCGTTGCTGCAACCCCTGAGCAAACTGCGCGTGAGGTGCTGGCAAAGACACCGGTCATTGACGGACATAATGATACGCCGCACCAGATTGCCGAACTGTTTGACCGTGACTTTTCGAAATTCGATCTGAAGGGCTTGCCGCCGGAAGTTATTGCCAAAACCCACACCGACATCCCGACAGCACGCGCCGGGTTTCTTGGCGGGCAGTTCTGGTCGGTCTATGTCGATGCCGCATTGCCCAAGCATGAAGCTGTAACGCGGACCATCCAGCAAATCGATGTCGTGCGGCAAATGATCGCGTTTTATCCGGAAACTTTCGCTTATGCGTCGTCTGCTGCCGAGGTTGAAGCAGCGTTGAAGAAAGGCAAGATTGCCTCGCTAATCGGCATGGAAGGCGGCCACTCCATCGGCAGTTCGCTTGAAATCTTGCGCCAGACTTATGCTCTTGGCGCGCGCTATATGACGATTACGCATAGCCTGACAACCGACTGGGCCGACAGCGCGACCGATATGCCCAAGCATGATGGGCTGTCTTCTTTCGGTTTTGACGTGATTGCCGAAATGAACCGTCTGGGGATGATTGCCGATATCAGTCATGTTTCTGAAGCGACAATGCATGACGTGCTCGACAAGACGAAAGCGCCAGTGCTGTTCACGCACAGCAACGCACGGGCAGTTACGCCGCATCCGCGCAATGTTCCGGATTCTGTGCTGAAGCGGCTTCCCGAAAATGGCGGTGTGGTGATGGTGACTTTTGTTCCCGGTTTCACTTCGCCCGAACGGCGGCAGTGGGAGTATGAGAAGGCCGCTGTAGCAGGTCGGACCAAGCTGGAGTTCACTGGTAATCCGGAAGGCGAAAAGGCGGCGCTCGCGGCCTGGATTGCTACGCACCCGCAACCCAAATCGACTTTGGCGCAAGTCGCCGACCATATTGACCATATCCGCAAAATGGCAGGAATCGACCATATCGGTATCGGCGGCGATTTTGGCGGGGTGGACGAGCTGCCAGTCGGGCTGGAGAATGTCTCGACCTATCCGGCGCTGTTCGCCGAGCTTGTGCGCCGTGGTTATTCCAAAACTGATTTGGCCAAGATCGCGCAAGGCAATGTGCTTAGGGTGATGCGCGG
>JBGSVG010000325.1:0-2505 GCA_041753095.1 Sphingorhabdus sp.
CTGAACCATGAGACATCGGATCACCTCCTTTCGATAAATGGAAATTGCTTGCATCAAACATTTGAACTGCCCTCCGCGACTCGGAAAGTGAATCAAACAAAGTTTGGAAACAAGTCTTGTAATATATTTTTTTTCCGGCAAATATTGGGGTTCTGCGCCGGACTATCTCAGACGCGACAATCTTCCACAATTCGTGTTATTTCGGCCCATGACGGGATGGCTATTGACGGTTCGCCAGTGACCTGGATTGCAATCCGTCCACGGCTGAATGCCATTGCGTCCAGAATTGGATCATTGGGCATGATTTCCGACGCCACATATGCAGGGGCTGCGCCGGTTGGGCTTGCAGCAAATTCCTTCATTGACGAACTGGTCCGTACAACCATTTTACCACCTGCGCCTGCACCTTCGCGGCCAAGGTAAATGCGGCGCCGTTGGGTGTCGCAGCGCAGGGTGACGGTCGCATTCTGACCCGACGCCCCGAACAACGCGATCGATCCACGCGCGTCGCGTCGGTAAACCCAGTCACCTGCAGCAAGCGACCAGTCGGTCCACTCGGCCGTTGCCGGTGGGGATTGCACAGGCGGCGCAACCACCGGCTTTGGCGCCGGAACAGGCTGCGGCGCAGGTGGAGGTGGGGGAGCGGCGCATGCGGCAAGCGCAAGCAGGGCGGACAAGGTCAGATGACGGGTTTGCATATCTGTACCTTATGGCCAAATCGGCGATGGTCCGCTAGCGCGTTGCGACATGGCGACCAAAAAAATCCGACTTGACCAACTCATCGTCGAACGCGGACTTGCCGAGAGCAAGACGCGCGCGCAGGCGCTAGTGATGGCGGGCCATGTTTTTATCGGGGACGCAAAGGCACAAAAACCCGGCCAGCAGCTCGCGGACGATGCAGAGGTCAGCGTCAAAGGCAGTGACCATCCATGGGTATCGCGCGGAGGGATAAAGCTTGCCCATGCCTTGCAGGAATTCAGCATCGCTGTGGTCGACATGGTCGCGATTGATGTGGGGTCATCCACTGGCGGTTTTACCGATGTACTGCTGACTAACGGCGCGAAGAAAGTTTATGCGGTAGATAGCGGCACCAACCAGCTCGCTTGGAAGTTACGACAGGATGCGCGCGTTATCGTGCATGAGCAAACCAGTGCACGCATCTTAACCGATGCGCATATCCCTGAACCGGTGGACGTTATCGTCTGCGACGCGAGCTTTATCGGCCTCGCGAAGGTGCTTGAACGACCGTTGAGTTTCGCCAAAAGCGGCGCGCAACTGATCGCACTAATCAAGCCACAGTTTGAGGCTGGCCGCGGCGAAGTCGGAAAAGGCGGCGTCGTTCGGGACCCTTTGGTCCACAGCAGAGTTTGCGACGAAGTGAATATGTGGTTGGTCGAAAAAAACTGGACTGTCGGCGGACTGACTACCAGCCCAATTACGGGGCCGCAGGGCAATGTAGAATTTCTAATCTGGGCGCAGAAAAACTGACGTCCGTCAAATTTCGGGGAGCATCAACATGAAAATACGCACGTCGCTTGCGGCATCGGCCGCTTTGTTGGCCGTGGCACCCATCAGCCAAAGCGCCGCTGCGCCTGCAAAGGCAAACGCCTTTCTGGTACCGTCGCAGCTTCCGCGCAATGCCGCGCCATTGCATTACATGATTAGTGTAACGCCCGATGCTGAAAAACTGCGTTTCGATGGCAATGTGCTGATCGAGTTTGAGCTTAAGAAGCCGAGCGAAAGCATCACCCTTAACGCCGCCGATATTGACTTTAAGCGCGTTACCGTCACCAAAGGTCGGATGGCTGCCATGCCGGCCACTGCTTCGGTCAATGCCGCTGCCCAGACCGCGACTATTGCCTTCGGCCGAAAGCTCGCTGCCGGCCGCTACTCACTCAATATCGACTATGCGGGCAAGATTTTGCAACAGGCCAACGGCCTGTTCGCACTCGACTATAAAGATCCGAAGGGCGCCGAAAAACGAGCGCTGTTTACGCAGTTCGAGGCCCCCGATGCGCGCCGGTTCGTGCCAAGCTGGGACGAGCCTAACTACAAGGCGACATTCGATCTGACCGCAACGGTTCCTGCTGACCAGATGGCGGTAAGCAATATGCCCGTCGCCGCACGTCGCGATGTGGGGAACGGCAAGGCGGAGGTCCGCTTTGCCAAGTCACCCAAAATGTCGACCTATCTGCTGTTTTTCGGGCTCGGCGAATTCGACCGCATTACCAAGCAAGTCGGCCCGACCGAAGTCGGCGTGGTCGTTGGTAAGGGTAATGGCGCCAAGGGCCAATATGCGCTTGATGCGTCAGCGAAGCTGGTCGCTTATTATAATGACTATTTCGATACGCCTTACCCGCTCCCCAAACTCGATAATGTCGCGGGGCCGGGACAGAGCCAGTTTTTCAGCGCAATGGAAAATTGGGGGGCGATCTTCACCTTCGAACGCGTTTTGTTAAACGACCCCAAAATCACCAGCGCGCGCACACGCCAGGGCATTTTCAG
>JBGSVG010000326.1:0-7869 GCA_041753095.1 Sphingorhabdus sp.
GCGAGGGCGCTGCGCTCGACGGCGCGCCTTATGCCGATTTGCTGGTACGGCAAGAGGCAGGGCCAGCACGCACGCTGGCGGCGAGCGCGGGCTATGGCACCGGGCAGGGCTTTCGCGCCGAGGGTAGCTGGACGCATCGCAACCTGTTTCCGCCCGAAGGATCGCTGACCGTGGACGGCGTGCTGGGGACGCAGGAGCAGGCGGTAAGTGTCGGCTTTGCCCGCGCCAATGCCGGAAGGCGCGACCGCAATATCGAGATAAACCTGTCGGCGCTGCACAGCAATTATGACGCGTTCGAGGCCTATACCGGGCGGCTGGCGGCGACGATGTCCTATATCTCGACACCCATCTGGCAGAAGAAGTTCACATGGGCGGCGGGCGTTGAATTGCTCGCGACGTCGGAGGACCAGTTCGACCGCGCGCGCGCACTTCGCGACCGGCAAATCTATTATGTTGCGGCGTTGCCGGGGCAGGTCGGCTTTGACCGGTCGGACAGCCTGCTCGACCCGACCAAGGGATATCGCATAAACCTGCGTGTTTCGCCCGAGGCGTCCTTGGGCTCGGGCAGCCAATTTTATGCGCGCACGATGCTCGATGCGTCCTATTATTTTTCGGCCACCGACAGTCTGGTGCTGGCGGCGCGGGCGCGGGTCGGTTCAATTTCGGGCATCGCGCGCGACAATCTTGCGCCGTCGCGGCGTTATTATGGCGGCGGCGGCGGGTCGGTGCGTGGTTTCGGCTATCAGCGGCTGGGCCCCAGAGATCCGAATGGCGATCCGATTGGCGGACGCAGCACCAACGAGGCCGCATTCGAAGCCCGCTATCGCTTCGGCAATTATGGCGTGGCGGGATTTGTCGATGCCGGGCAGGTCTATGAAAGCAGCATTCCCAAATTCGACGACTGGCGCTTTGCGGTTGGCATCGGCGGGCGCTTCTATACCAATTTCGGGCCAATCCGGCTGGACATCGCCACGCCGTTCAACCGTCAGCCGGGCGAGTCCAAGATTAACGTCTATGTCTCGATTGGGCAGGCGTTTTGATGGTCTGGCGGCGGATTGCGATTGGCGCGGGCGCTCTGTTCGCATTGCTGCTGGCGGTGCTGGTGGGCGGATATGTCTGGCTGGATACGCAATCGGGACGTGATTTTGTCGCGCGTCAGGTCGCCGGGTTCGAGCTGGAAAACGGCCTCAATGTCCGCATCGGACGGATCGACGGATCGATTTTTGGCGGCGCGGTGCTGCACGATGTCCGCTTCCGCGACCCCAAGGGCGACTTTGCGCGGGCGCCCGTGATAAATCTGGACTGGAACCCCTTTGCTTATGTGCGCGGTGCGGTGAACATCAAATCGCTGACCGCGCCCGAGCTGAATGTCGCGCGGATGCCCGCCTTCCGCATCGTACCCGATCGCGGCGATCCGTTATTGCCCGATATCGACATCAATATCGACCGGCTGAAAATCGACCGTATCGTCTTTGCCAAATCGATTACCGGTGAGCAGCAGGTCGGCTCGCTGGAGGGCAAGGTTCGCATCGCCGACCGCCGCGCGGTGGTCGATGCCGCTGCGGGCACGTTACAGGGCGACCGGTTGGTGGTGAAGCTGGACGCGGTGCCAGACGACAACCGGTTTGACGTGGATGTGAAACTCGACGCGCCTGCCGATGGTCTGTTCGCCGGACTGATGGGCCGCAAAGTGCCGGTCAAGGCAGCGCTCAATGGTCGGGGCAGCTGGCAGAAATGGGATGGCCGGCTGACCGCGCAGATGGGGGCGGAAGACGTTGCCGACCTGGCGCTTACCGCGCGCGACGGCACTTTCACCGCCAAGGGAACTGCAGCACCTGCCAAAGTAATGGCCGACAGCCTGATCATCCGCGCATTGTCGCCCGTTGCCAATGTTGACGTTGCCGCAAAGTTCAACAACCGCATCGCTGACATCAAAGGCAGCGTGCGGTCCGCCGCGATTGTGGTGGGCGCAAGCGGCGTGGCCGATTTGGGCGAAGGGCGGTTTAACGACCTCGCGCTCGATATCCAGCTGCTCCGCCCTTCGATTATCGCGCGCAATGTCAGTGGCACTAATGTGCGCGGCAAGGCTTTGCTAAACGGTACCTTTGCCGGGCCGACCATTGCGTATTCCGCGACTGCGACACGGCTGACGTTCGATACCACGACATTCGAAGGCGTCAGCGTTAGCGGCGAAGCGCAAGGCCAGACTGACCGTTTTATTATCCCGGTCAATGCGCGCGCGCGGCGGGTGACGGGAATTAACCAGATTGCAGGCGGCCTTTTGACCAATGTTCGCATGAACGGCGATCTGGCTATCGCGAACGGGCGATTGCTGTCGGACAATATGAAAATCCGGTCTGACCGGATCAACGCTACGGCGCTGATTGTCGGCGATATCGACAAGGGATTCTATACGGGCGCGTTGAACGGCAAGGTCGACGGCTTTCAGGTAGACTCGGTTGGCCTGTTCAATGTTGTCGCCGACGTCGATCTGGAAACCACATTGGGACGCGGTTACGCGCTGGTCGGCACGGTCAAGGCGCGCTCGACACGGCTGTTCAGCCCAGGGGTCCAGAATTTCCTCGGCGGGCAGATGTTCATCAATGCCGGCATCCGCTATGGCACCGACGGCATATTGCGGATCACGCGCGCCAATGTCGTCGCGCCGCAATTCCGGTTGAACAGCGGCACCGGCACCTATGTTACCGAGGGCGGGCGCGTGGTGTTCAGCGGCAAGGGCTATTCCAACCAGTACGGCCCCGTGAGCGTCGCGATGACAGGGACCTTCGACCGGCCAGTGGTACGCGTGGTGGCAACGCGGCCCGGATTCGGCGTCGGGATGTCGAATGTGGTCGGGCTGGTGACGCGCAGCGCCAGGGGTTACGCGATCAAATTTACCGGCGGTACCGATTATGGCCCGATTAGCGGCGATATCGATGTGCTGTCGGGTAACGGCCCGCTGACCATCGACATCTTGCGCGGCGATTTTGCTGGGATTGGCGTGGCCGGACGCATAAGACAGGCGGCGGCCGGCCCATTTGTCGGCACGTTGACCGGTGTCGGCTCTGGCTTTGACGGGACCATCGCATTGTCGGCTCAGGGTCGATATCAACGCGCGGTGGTCGATGCGATTGCCACCAACGCGCAGCTGACGGGCATACAGAAACTCGCCATCGGACGCGGCATTATCAACGCGGATGTCATCCTGTACGACAGCCCGCAAATCGTTGCCGACGTGCAGGTCGAAAATGCGCTGTATAACGACATTTCAATAGCTGCGGGGCGTGCCAAAGTGGATTATCGCGGCGGCACCGGCACCGCGCAAATTCTTGCCGAGGGCCGAAGCGAAGTGCCGTTTCGGGTTGCTGCCAACGCCGACTTTACGCCGCAATTGTGGCGGATTGCAGCAAAGGGCCGCGCGAACAGCATCGATTTTGCGACCGTTGGCCCGGTTCGCATCATTCCCAAACGCGGAGAATATGAAATCCAGCTTTCCACAATCAAGGTTGCCAACGGCACGGTGAAACTGGCCGGCAGCTATGGCAACGGCATCGAGCTGCAGTCGCGCCTCGACAATGTGAACATTGCGGTGCTCAATCCGTTTCTACCCGGCCTAGGCATCAGGGGACGGGCGACCGGGAGCCTTGACTGGTCGCAAGCGTCGTTCGCGGCATTCCCTAGCGCCGATGCCCGACTGGAAATCAAGCGCTTCGTGCGGACAAATCTGGGGTCGAGATCGCAACCGGTGGATATAAGTGTGGTCGGTCGGCTGTTGCCCGACGGGGGCAATGCCCGTGCGGTCATTCGTCGGCGGGGCGCCGCAGTGGGGCGTCTGCAAATCGATCTGACGCCACTCCCGCCCGGCAACGCCAGCTGGACCGAACGATTGTTCGCGGCTCCATTGTCCGGCGGCATTCGTTATAATGGTCCGGCCGATACGCTGTTCTCGCTGGCGGCGCTTGCCGATCAAAGCCTTGAGGGCAATATCGGAGTCGCAGCCGATTTTTCGGGACAGGTACAGACGCCGCGCCTTTCGGGTGTCGTGCGGGCCAACGACCTGATTTACGAAAATGACATCTACGGCACACGCCTGACCAAGCTGCGCGTGCGTGGCGTGTTCACCAATGACCAGCTTGAGGTGACAGAATTGTCTGCTGTTGCCGGAAGCGGGACGGTCACCGGCAAGGGATTTGTCAACTTAAGCTCGGATAAGGGTTTCCCGCTTCAGCTGGATCTCGATCTTAACGAAGCAAGGGTCGCACGTAGCGAACTTATATCTTCAACCGCGACCGGCAAGATCAGCGTGACCAATACGCCCGGCGGCGATGCGCTGATTAGCGGAACGTTGCGTCTGCCCGAAACGCGATTCAAGATTATCCGCCAGGGTGCGGCGGCAGTGGCAACGCTCACCGGAATTCGGCGCAAAGCCGCTGCGGGCCGTCCACGGGTGTCCGGCGATGCCGACCCGATCAGCAGCCTGCCGAGCAAGTGGAAACTCAATATCAATCTGGTCGCGCCTGATGAATTATATGTCAGCGGCATGGGTCTTGAGTCCGAATGGGGCGCCAATTTGCGCGTTACCGGCACAAGTGACGCGCCGCTGATCGCTGGTGATATGCAGCTTGTGCGCGGGACGCTGGGCTTTGCCGGACGCTCGTTCGAGCTCGAAAGCGGGCGGATATCGTTTAACGGCGGACCTGCAAGCAACCCGTCCATCCGGGTTTCCGCAGCGAGCGAAGTCGATGGCACCACGGTCCGGGTCAATATTCGCGGCACTGGCCAAAACCCCGATATAACCTTCAGCTCGACGCCCGCATTGCCGCAGGATGAGATTATGGCGCGGATATTGTTCGGCAATTCGATTGGCGAATTGAGCGCAATTCAGGCGATTCAGCTGGCTGCGTCGCTCAATAATCTGCGCGGCGGTGCAGGCGGACTCAATCCACTGGGCGTGCTGCAATCGGCAACCGGGTTGGACCGCTTGCGCATCTTGGGAGCGGATGAAGTGACCGGACGCGAAATGGCGGTCGCTTTCGGCCAATATATCACCAACGATGTCTACGTGGAAATTGTCACCGACGCGCGGGGCTATACCGCGACGCAGCTGGAAATCAGCCTGACCCCGGCATTGTCGGTATTGAGCCAGATCGGATCGGGCGGTACATCCAACGTCAACGTCCGGTACAAAAAGGATTATTGATGCGCGCCTGCCTGATAATCTGTCTGTTGCTGTGTGGATGCCAAAAGGATTTCGACGCGCAATATGCCGAAACCGAGAAAAAGGTGAAGGCAGCAGAGGCAAAGCTGGATGCCGAAATGGCCAAGGAAGCCGCCAAAGAACCCGGAGAGAAGACAAAGGATTGATGACGGGCCTTTTCTTTAACCGCAATCGACCCTAACAGGGCCGCTATGTGGCATCTCCATCAATATCCGCTTTGTCCGTTCTCGCGCAAAGTCCGCCTGCTCTTGGGCGAAAAGGGTATTGCCTATAGCTTGGTGCGCGAAAATCCTTGGGAACAGCGCGACGATTTTCTGCATATGAATCCGGCAGGCCGCACGCCAGTGATGCGCGATGCCGAGCGCAACATCACGCTGGCGGATTCGGTCGCGATTTCAGAATATATCGACGAGACGGTTTCGGCCAATCCAATGATTAGCGGCACCGCGCAATATCGCGCGGAAATCCGGCGGCTGGTGGCGTGGTTTGACGAACAATTTTACGGCGATGTGACCCAGCCTTTGCTGCACGAGCGGATGAAGAAGCGTCTGATTGACCGGCAACCACCCGACAGCAAGGTCCTGCGCGAAGCCATGAAGCTGGCCAATGGCCATCTCGATTATGTCGATTATCTCATCGACCATCGCGCGTGGATGGCGGGTTCAACAATGAGCATGGCCGACTTGGCGGCAGCCGCGCAGATTTCCGTCGCGGATTATCTTGGCGGTATCGACTGGAACGGGCATGAGCAGACCAAAGCATGGTACGCGATGTTCAAGTCGCGCCCCAGCTTTAGGCCGTTATTGTCCGAGCGGATGGAAGTCATCACCCCGCCCAAACATTATGAGCAGGTCGACTTCTAGGCCTCCGCCAAGGCCACCAACTGATCGGCGCATGCGCCCCAGCCTTCCTCGAAACCCATCTCTTGGTGCCCCTGGCAATCGCCTTCGGTCCAGTGGCGACAGGTTGCAGTGTAACGCGTGCCATCTCCTTCAGCTTCGACTGACCATATCCCGATCATAAACGGTCCAGCGGGCATCAGGTCGCCGACAAACGCATCTGTAAAGGCAAAGCGGCGGCCTTCGTCCCAGGCGAGAACGGTGCCGGGGTGCGGATGTACTTCGCCATCGGGGCCGTACATCGTACAGGTCGACGCGCCGCCCGGACGGCGCTCAAGCTTCACGAACTCGGCGCGCCACGGTTTAGGGCACCACCATTCGTCGATGCGATTGGCCATGATGTCCCAAACCTTTGCAGGCGGGGCATTGATGAGGCGGGTGACGGAGAGTTCCCAGCCATTTTCTGCAGTTGCGGTCATCGATATGCTCCTCGTTCAGTCACGGTCCGTGGGGCCGAGCATCCAGTAATGGCGGTAAGGTCTGCCGCCATCGACGGCGCGCGCCACCGATGGGCGGGCAAGTGCGCGGGCGCGGTATGCCTTTACGCGCGGGCAGTCCTCGGGTATCGGGAGGACCCAGTCGGCGTAGAATAATGCAGGCGCTCCGGCGCAATCGGCGAGCGTGAAGTCTACACCACACGCCCATCCATCTTCAGGCAGCTTTTGGTCGAGCCATCGGTAAATCGTCGAAAGTGCGTTTTTCGCGCGGTCGATCCGCATGGGGTCGGGTTTTTCGGTGATGAAGGGCAAATGCTCGGCCACGACCGCTTGCATATTGGCCATGACATGATTGTCGAACACCCGGTCCATGAAGCGAACGTCTAGCGCGGCTTGGCGGTCGGCGGGGATAAGCTGCATACTATCCGGATAAGCAAGATCAAGATGCTCGATCAGAATCGAGCTTTCGATCAGCACCTTGTCACCGTCCTCAAGTACTGGAAATTTGTTGGGCGGCCAAATTTCGGACAGCCGTCTGCCGTCCTCCTGGTTGGCGGCGAAATCGTCCTCGACGCTCTGGAATGTGAACGGCAGGTCCTTTTCATACAGCGCGATGAGCGCCTTCCATGTGTAAGACGAAAATGGGTGGCCGTGGAGGATCATGCTCATCCCTTCACCGCCGCTTCAATCGCGGCGACGTCGATCTTCCCCATTTGCGCCATCGCGTCGAACGCACGTTTGGCGACATCGCCGCCTTGCGCAATTGCATCGGTCAGTACCTGCGGCGTAATCTGCCAGTTTATGCCCCATTTGTCCTTGCACCAGCCGCACTGGCTTTCCGCACCGCCGTTTCCGACAATCGAATTCCAGTAACGGTCGGTTTCTTCTTGGCTGTCGGTCGCAATCTGGAACGAAAACGCTTCGGTATGTGGGAAAAGCGAGCCGCCGTTGAGGCCGATGCAGGCGATGCCAAAGACGGTGAATTCGACGACCATCACATCGCCCGTTTTCCCGCCCGGGGAATCGCTAGGGGCATGATGGATTGCTCCCACTTCGCTGTCGGGAAAGTTTGCCGCATAAAATGCCGCCGCGTCCTGGGCATTATTATTGTACCATAAGCATATCGTATTTTTCGCCATTTTCCTGTCTCCTTGGGAAAAATTCAGACCAGCCAGCCCTTGCGCTGCCAATGCCGCGACAGCTGCCATTGGACCACCGCCATCACCACGATAAACATCGGGAAGGCGAGCATGGAAATGTCGGTCTGTGCGCCTTGCGCGACGAGGAAGGGGTAGCTGAACTGGATCAGGATCGC
>JBGSVG010000327.1:0-3190 GCA_041753095.1 Sphingorhabdus sp.
TCCGACCGCAGCAAGGCAACCGACCATCGAGCGCACCTGATGATGCAGGAACGACAAGGCCGCCGCTTCGACAATCACATGCTGTCCTTCGCGCCTGACATCGAGCCGGTCTAGCGTTTTGATGGGGCTTGCCGATTGGCATGCAGTCGAGCGGAAGGTGGTGAAGTCGTGCAGGCCGACAAGCAATTGCGCCGCCTCGTGCATCGCGGCTGCGTCAAGTTCCGGCCCGATGCGCCACACGCGGCCTCTTTCCAGCGTGAGCGACGCACGTCGGTTCAGGATGCGATATTCGTAAGACCGCCCGATGCAACTGTAACGGGCGTGCCAGTCTGAAGAAACCTCTTCGCAGGCCAGAACGGCAATCGGATGCGGTCGCAATTGCGCGTTGATTGCCTCCATGATGCGGAACGCGCTGAGCGGCTTTTCGATATCGACATGCGCGCGCATGCCCAAAGCATGGACGCCCGCGTCGGTGCGTCCCGCGCTGTAAACGAGCGTTTTCTCGCCGGTGACCTTTAAGATCGCCTCCTCAATCGCGCCTTGGACCGACGGGCCGTGGTCCTGCCACTGCCAGCCCATATACGGGCCGCCGTCAAATTCGATGGTGAGTGCGAAGCGGGTCATTTGAGGACCGTGCCAGGTGAGATTGGTTTGCCGCGCAACAGGTCGGCAGCTTTCATGGCTGGTTTGCCTGCGCGCTGAATGACGGTTGGGCGAATAGCGTTAGTGCCGCATGCGATGGTGAGTTTATCATCGAGCACCGTTCCAGCCGGGCCATTTTCCGCGGATAATTCTGCGGCAAGGACCCGATATCTCTCGCCTTGAAACTCAAACCATGCCCCCGGCGCTGGATTGAAAGCACGAACCTGCCGCTCGACCTGATCTGCCGACGCTGAAAATTCCATCCGCGTTTCGACCTTATCGATTTTGGCGGCATAAGTGATGCCGCTTTCGGATTGCGGTACCGCTGGATGCGCGGTGAGGTCGTTCAGCACTAACGCCATCAGCTCGGCACCGAGCTCGGCCAATTCAGACGTGAGATCGCCAGTAGATTTCTGTCCAATTTCAATCTCGGTCGTCGCCCGTACCGGTCCGGTATCCAACCCCGCTTCCATCTGCATGACCATAACGCCGGTCTTTTCGTCGCCTGCCAATATCGCGCGTTGCACCGGCGCCGCGCCACGCCAACGGGGCAGGAGCGAGCCGTGGACGTTAAGGCAACCATGTTTCGGTGCATCCAGTATCGCTTGCGGCAATATCAGCCCGTAAGCTGCCACCACCGCGACATCGAGGTCGAGCGCGACAAACTCCGCTTGCGCCTCGGCATTCCGTAGCGAAACCGGCGTCCGCACCGGCAGACCCAACTCCTCCGCCCTAGCCTGCACCGCAGACAGGGTCAGTTTCTTGCCTCTGTTCGCCGGACGTGGCGGCTGGGTGTAGACGGTCAAAACCTCATGACCCGCTGCAACGAGCGCATCGAGCGTTGGCACCGCAAATTCGGGCGTTCCCATGAAGGCAAGGCGCATCGTGACTTTTCCTGTGTTTGAAAGCCCCCTAAGACCGCTGACATGGCATCGCAAGAAATAGACGCACTGGCGCAGGCATTGTCGAAACTGCCCGGCCTCGGCCCCCGCTCGGCGCGGCGGGTGGTGCTTCACCTGATGAAGAAACGCGAAACCGTTTTACAGCCCTTGCTCCGCGCATTGAACAATGTCGAACAACGGCTGGTGGTGTGCGAGACCTGCGGCAACATCGACACCGGCAACCCGTGCGGTATCTGCGTCGATCCCCGTCGCGATACGCGCGCAATCTGCGTGGTAGAGGATGTGTCCGACCTTTGGGCGCTTGACCGGTCACGACTGTTTCCAGGGAAATATCATGTGCTTGGCGGACGTTTATCCGCGCTCGATGGCGTGCGGCCTGAAGACCTCCATATCGACGGCCTGATTACGCGTGTGGCTGCTGGCGGCGTCGACGAGGTGGTGCTGGCAATGAACGCCACGCTGGAGGGACAGACCACCGCGCATTATCTTGCAGAACGGTTGGAAAACTACCCAATCCGCCTAACCCAGCTGGCGCATGGCGTGCCGGTGGGCGGCGAGCTCGATTATCTTGACGACGGTACCTTGGCACAAGCTCTTCGCGCTCGCCGTCCTGTCGGTTGATTTCGACTGCAACGTTCCCTATCTGCACCGCATGGCCATATTACCCATTCTTGAAGTGCCCGATCCGCGGCTGAAAACCATATCGACACCTGTCGAAGCGTTTGATGATGATTTGAAAAAGCTTGTCGAGGACATGTTCGAGACGATGTATGCCGCCCCCGGCATCGGTCTGGCGGCAATTCAGGTTGGTGTGCCCAAACGGCTATTGGTCATGGACCTGCAGGAAGAGGGACCAGATGGCGAAGCGGTAAAAAATCCGCGTGTCTTCGTGAACCCAGAAATTCTTGAGCCATCGGCAGAGCATTCGGTTTACAATGAGGGGTGCCTTTCGGTGCCTGATCAATATGCCGAAGTCGAACGGCCGGCAAAAATCCGCGCGCGCTGGCAGGATCTGGATGGCAAGATACATGAAGAATCGATGGATGACCTAATGGCCACCTGCCTTCAGCACGAAATGGACCACCTCGAGGGTATCCTCTTCATCGACCATCTTTCGCGATTAAAGCGCCAAATGGTGCTGAAAAAAATCGAAAAGGCCCGCAAAATGGGCGGCGGGCATGTCCATAACGAGCATTGCAATCACTAAGTTAGCCCCCCTTCGTTGAAGGAGGGGGCAATAACGTTACTTAGAGAATTGTGTTGGCGCGGCGTTTACCGTGACGAATTTACCAGCCTGAATTTCCTGCACTTCAAGCATGCGGTCGGTAAGGCCATTGCTCAGGAAGCGGAATGCCCCATCGACGCCGATAAAGCCTTGCGGGTCCGTCAGTTGGGACACGGGGAATTTCGACCCCGGCCGCCAGTCTCGGGCGACACGTGCAACCAGTAGGACCGAATCATAGCCAAGGCTCGACAGCCGCAAAGGGGCTCGCCCGAAGCGCGTCCGGTATTTGGTGGCATATTGATTGTAGAGGGTATCCGAAACGCTGGCGAACCACGCGCCGTACATCGGCGGCTTGCTGGCGAGCGAACCATCGATGTTCCACAAATCGGTCCCTAAAATCTTGGCGTTTTTCAGGCCATGC
>JBGSVG010000328.1:0-2273 GCA_041753095.1 Sphingorhabdus sp.
GACCGTGTCACAGCGAACTCATCGGGACGCTGGCGGTCGAACACGCCAGTCGAGCCGCAACCCGAAAGGGCCAGCAACGCAAATGCTGCCAAGGTGATTTTACGCTTCATGTGGTCTCCGATATTTCCGCGCTGCTTGCGGGTTCCTGAACGGGCTCCTTTTCGCGCATCAGGAACGCGCGGGCAAGCAATATCAGCACGCCGATGGTGATGGCAGCGTCGGCAAGGTTGAAGATGTAAAAGGGCCGGAACGCGCCGAAATGCAGGTCGGCATAATCGACGACATAGCCATAACGCACGCGGTCGACGATATTGCCGAGCGCGCCGCCAAGCACCATCGAGAGCGCCAGCACATCGCCGCGCAATTTCTCGCGCCACATCCAGACGTAGACGCCACCAGCGATTACAGCGGTCAACGCAACCAACGCCCAACGCTCGGCATCGCTGTCGGCGGTGAGGAAGCTCATCGAAACGCCGCGATTTTCGGCATAGCGCAGGTCGAAAAACGAGAGGATGTGAATAACGCCGTGGCTTTTCAGCTGCAACGGCCCGAGCATCGCATATTTGACGATCTGGTCGGCAATGAAGACAAGGCTTGCCAGCATGATGCCCTGCAGGCGGAATTTGGGGTTGGAGTTCATGCCAAATCCTCCCAGTTTACGGGGAGGGGGACCGCGCGAAGCGTGGTGGAGGGGGGTGTCAGTGCGCACATGCCCCCTCGTGTAAACCGCCAGCCCCCTCCGTCAACCCTGCGGGTTGCCACCTCCCCGCATGCGGGGAGGATTTGCCGAGCTTTATCCACCGACCACATCCTCACACCGCCCGCACAGCGCGCCATCCTCGACAACCTCGGGGAGATGCCGCCAGCAGCGACCGCATTTGTGGTGTGCAGTGCGGGTGACGGTAATGCCATCCCCATCCCTGCGGGTCACCTCAGCAGTGATGAACAGTTCGGCAAGATCGGCTTGCGGCGCGCCGGACGGCACCGAAATTTCGGCTTCCAGGCCAGATCCCAGCACTTTTTCCCGGCGTAGCGGCTCAATCGCTTCAAGCACTTCACCACGCAAACGGCGCAGTGCGGTCCATTTGTCCATATCCACCGCACCAGCGGAAATCTGGATGTTGGGCCATTCGAGCAAATGGACACTGCCTTGATCCGGGAAACGGCTTCCCCACACCTCTTCGGACGTAAACACCAGCACCGGCGCGCAATAGCGGACCAGCGCGAGGAACAGGATATCCAACGTAGTGCGATAAGCCCGGCGTTTGGGGTCATCAGCCCCATCGCAATAGAGGCTATCCTTGCGGATATCGAAATAGAATGCAGAGAGGTCTTCGTTGCAGAACTCGGTCAGCGCGCGGGTGTAAGTGTTGAAATCGAAGTCATTGATTGCCTGGTGCAGTGTGGCATCCAATTTGGCCAGCAGCGCCAGAACATAGCGTTCCAGTTCCGGCATTTCGGCTGGAACCATGCCTTCGCTGCCGTCAAATCCGTCCAGCGCGCCCAGCAGATAACGGAAGGTGTTGCGAAGCTTGCGGTACTGATCCGCAACGCCTTTCAAGATTTCATCACCGATCCTGTGGTCTTCGGTGAAATCGACCGAAAGCGCCCACAGCCGGATGATATCCGCGCCGTTTACCTCCATCACCTTCAGCGGATCGACGGTATTGCCCAGTGACTTGGACATCTTCATGCCCTTGGGATCCATCGTGAAGCCGTGGGTCAGCACCGCATCGTAGGGCGCACGGCCACGTGTGCCGCAGCTTTGTAGCAAGCTGGACTGGAACCAGCCGCGATGCTGGTCGCTCCCTTCGAGATAGAGGTCGGCGGGCCATTGCAAATCGGGCCAGCGTCCGCTTTCGAGCGTGAACACATGCGTGCAGCCCGAATCGAACCAGACGTCGAGAATGTCGGTGACGCGCTCATAATCGGCGAGCGCATAATCGCTGCCCAGATATTCCTGCGCGCGTTCGTCGGACCAGCCATCGACGCCGTTCTCGCGCACGCCAGCGATGATGCGTGCGTTGACGGCAGCGTCACTCAGATACTGGTTCGTTCCCTTTTTCACGAACAAGGTAATCGGCACACCCCATGCGCGCTGGCGGCTGAGTACCCAGTCGGGGCGGCCCTCGACCATCGACGACAGCCGGTTGCGGCCCTTTTCGGGGATGAAGCGGGTGTCCGAAATCGCGGTCATCGCCTTTTCGCGCAGCGTGCCGCCCGGCAATTCCTTGTCCATGCTCACAAACCACTGCGGCGTGCAGCGATAGATG
>JBGSVG010000329.1:0-1698 GCA_041753095.1 Sphingorhabdus sp.
AAAAAGCGTGCCCACCCAATTGCCGCCCTCGCCATAAGCAGCGCTTGCCGGGTCGGCAGACCCAAACATATATTGTGCCACCACCGGCGTGGTATAAATCCACATGATGAACAAAGCCGACCAACTAAAAAACTGCGCCAGCGCCAGCTTTTTCATGATGTCTGGCATTCCGGAGAAATCACCGACAATGTGCGAAAGCACGTTATTATCACGCCCCGATTTTGCGAGATTAATCGCTAGCAGGCTTGCAATTCCGTATGCTGCCAACAGCGCGCCGAGAAGATAGACCTCTTTCTCAAGGCTCATAATTTCAACCAGAACTGTTACAACAACACCTGCCAATATCCAGGCAGCAGCGCTGCCCATCGACCGGGCGGCCAGCGCCCGCATCGTGCTGCCGCTGTCTTCGGGAGGCCCATCGAACGCTTCCATTTCGGCCGGACTATATTCTCTGGTCGTAAGGACAGTCCACAGCACCGATGCAAACAGAGCAATCCCGCCAAACCAGAAGCTATACTTTACCGTGTCAGGAATCTGGCCGTCCGGTGCGACATTGGCTACGCCAAAATGGTCGAGCAAATAGGGAAAGACGGAACCGACAACTGCGCCTGCACCGATGAAAGCCGTTTGCACAGCATAGCCTGCGGTATGCTGGTCCTTACGAAGCATGTCGCCCACAAATGCGCGGAACGGCTCCATTGAAATATTCAGCGATGCATCGAGCACCCACAGCATCACTGCCGCAAATAGCAGAACTTCGGCTAGCGGCATCAACAGCAGCGAAAGAGCTGCCAGAATTGCGCCTGCGAGGAAATAGGGACGACGACGCCCCAACCTTCCGAACCAGGTCCGGTCGCTAAAGTGACCAATGAGTGGCTGCACCAGCAACCCTGTCAACGGCGCGGCAAGCCACAAGGCCGGCAAATCGTCGAGACTTGTTCCAAGCGATTGGAATATGCGCGACATAGTCCCGTTCTGCAGGGCAAATCCGATCTGAATGCCGAAAAAGCCAAAGCTGATGTTCCACAGCCCCCAAAATCCCTGACGTGGTTTTTCCACTGGCTTACCCTCTCCCAAGGAGTTGTTATCGGGTGACGCTGGCAGAAACAGTGAAGTGCCGCAATGGCAGGAGGCGTGTTCAGCGCTTACGCATACGTATAAGGCCGCTTCGTTTCAGTGCGCCCCGCAGGATTGCCGCACAATCAGCTTTGCGGGAAGCAACGCGGTGGGCACTTGTTCGTTGCGGATTTGTTTAAGTACGCCATCAACGAGCAATTCTCCGGCAAGCTTGTAATTCTGCTGGATCGTCGTCAGCGGTGGATGGGTCAGGCTAGCTGCCGGAATGTCGTCAAAACCCACAATTGCGACGTCCTCGGGTATTGTGATTCCATGATCGCGCAAGGCTTGCATTGCGCCTATCGCGATAGTGTCGCTAGCCGCAAAAATTGCATCAAATTTCTCGCCGCTTGCGATTAACTTTTGCGCGGCTTCACATCCGGCTTCCTGCGAGTTTAGCGCATCGATTTGCAATTTCGGGTCCGCAATTATTCCCTCTCCACCTTGGGCTTCGCAAAAGCCACGATAGCGATCCTGGAATTCGGGATAATGGCTACTGGCATCGCCGAGAAACGCAATTTTGCGACGTCCATGCTGCATCAAATGCCGTGCAGCGTCCAACCCGCCCCGAAAATTATCGCA
>JBGSVG010000330.1:0-3689 GCA_041753095.1 Sphingorhabdus sp.
GGTTAGGGGCAGCGACTTTCGCGGGTCAGTGATTCCGCATACACTCATTTTATACAGGATATACATCATGGCGCGCATCTGCGAACTCACCGGTAAAGGCCGTCTGGTCGGCAACAATGTGAGCCACGCCAACAACAAGACAAAGCGCACATTCCTGCCTAACTTGCAGAATGTGACCTTGTTGTCCGACGCTCTTGAGCAGGGCTACAAGTTCCGCGTTTCGACGCACGGTCTGCGTTCGGTCGAACATAATGGCGGCCTCGACAACTGGCTGTTGAAGACTTCGGACGAGAAGCTTTCGACCAATGCCCGCAAGGTGAAGAAAGAAATCGCCAAGAAGGTGAAGGCTGCGGCCTGATTTCTTCTCTGCTCTGGCAGCGGTGTTTTATAACGAATCAAAACCAGGAGCGGCCACCGCTTCCGGTTTTTTCTTTGTGCTGCGTTCGGACAGGCGGAACTTCATCAGCAGGGTTCGCTGGAAGATATTGAAGTTATTATCGGAAATCAGCCATATCAGGGTGTTTGCGCCATCATGCGAAACCGCTATCCCCTCCATATTGTCGACAAGTAGCGGCGCAGCCAGCGTCGCGATGACCTTTCCCCCCACTTTATCGTCCTTGGTAAGGGATGCAGGATCGATAATCGCCAATTTGGCCGCGAATCCGTTTGGAAGACCGACCCACCGGTTCAAAATGACCAGTCGGCCATCGGGCAACTGAACCCCGTCGGTAACGCGATACCCGGCCGGCGGGCGATAGGTGAACGGCATTATACTCGTACCGGGTTCAACCGGGTCGCCTGAGAAAATTAGCGCCTGATGCGTATCATCGTCCTCGAGGCTTTCCGCAATGACGACGAAGCGTCCGTCGGCAAGGCGGATGATGCTCTCCGCACCCTTGTTACTCGGCCAACCTTGCATCTCACGTGGCTGCACTGTCCCGGTGGAGCGCGCAAATGATCGCGAAAACCGGCGGATCGCATGATTCGCTTCATAGCTCACCCAGAATTGGCCGGTTGCGGGGTCGTAAGTGATGCCTTCGCTATCGCGGTCTTTGTATGTGGCTTGGGGTCCTCGCGAATCGGGCAATGGGGCGATGAAGGGCCGGTCCGTTGTATCGTCGCGGGTCAGGCCAAAGCCGATAAGCGTGCCTGCATCGCTGACGCCGATAAAACGACCATCTGCAAGCGCGGCAAGCGCGGAAACCCCTCCGAAGTCCTCATTATTGCTGCCCAGTTCCCAAGCGTTCAGAAAAATCAGCTCGCCCACCCGGCGCGGGCCTGGGTGCGCGGGGTCGAGCGATAAAGGCCTCAGCGCGATATTTTGGCTGCTGTTCGGATATATCGTCCTGACGCCGCCAACTGCCAGACAGGCAAGCAATAGAGCGGGCAACAGGCGCACTATCTGGCCGATCATGGTGCGCGAAAACTGTTCATCTTAATTGCCCGCAACATGACCAAAAAATAACGACGCATTCAGCCACGGCTCAATCTCATTAGGTCATAACAGCATCAACAGGAAATCAAACCACCTGCTTCTTTCTCCTCAGGGAAAACGAACAGGCCAAAGCAAGGAGCAAGAACATGACCAAGTTTAAGAACACCATGGGTGCACTGGTCCTCGCCGCAACGGCAGTGACTGGCCTTACCGCAACGCCAGCGATGGCGGGTGGACGTTATGACGACGGTTACAGCCGTTATGATCGTGGTGATCGCTATGACCGTTATGACCGCCGTGAATATCGTCGTGGAAACCGCTATTATAACAACCGCAATAATTATCAGCGTTGCAACAATAGCGGCACTGGCGGCACGATCATCGGCGCAGTCGCCGGCGGCTTGCTAGGTAATGAAGTTACCCGTCGTGGAAACAAGACCGAAGGCCGCATCATCGGTGCAGCGGTAGGCGCATTGGCCGGCCGTGCCATCGATAAGTCGGATAGCAATTGTAACCGTCGCTATCGCTAAGAAATCATTTTCCGTCCGGCGGCGTCCCTGAACCTTCTCAGTCGCCGGGCGGGACTACAACCTCTTCGGGGGTGGGCCAGCACTGGAAACGGTGCTGGCCTTTTTCGTTACAACTGAAACTTGTCTGACATTGCAATATCCGGCAAAGCGCCGCGATGACCTTATCGCTCGACTCCGCCCGCGCCGCCGTCCGTCCTTTTCACCGCAAGCCAGAACCCGAGGTGCTCGCCCCGCTGGTAGTGGCCGCGCAAGTCGATGCCAGCGAACGAGCGGCGATTATTGCTAACGCGCAAGGCCTGCTTGCAGACTTGCGCGCCGCGCAGTCCGACGGATGGGTGAACCAGTTTCTGCAGGAATACCGTCTGGGGACCGAGGAAGGTACTGCACTTCTGTCACTGGCGGAGGCCTTTTTGCGCGTTCCGGATCCCGAAACTGCCGACCTTTTAATTGCCGACAAGCTGACTGACGCTGATTGGCGCGGGCATAAGGGTCAATCATCGAGCCTGCTGGTCAACAGCGCGACGTGGGGACTGGTGCTGGGTAAGGCAGTGCTAGGCGACAGCAACAGCAGCCTGAAGCGGTTGATTGCCCGCGCGGGCGAACCTTTTGTCCGGCAGGCCGTCGGCGCTGCGATGCGGCTGATGGGGCAGGTCTTCGTAATGGGCCGTACTATCGATGAAGCGATGAAGCGGATGGAGTCCAAGGACAATCGCGGCTTTACGGCCAGCTTCGATATGCTGGGCGAAGCTGCGCGAACCAAGGCAGATGCGGAGCGTTATTTCCAGTCCTATGTCGGCGCGATTGCTGCAGTCGGAAAAAAAGCCGATCGCGGCCATAGCGTCTCGGTAAAGCTCTCGGCGCTTCACCCGCGTTACGAAACTGCGCAGGCGGCCAAATGCGTTCCCGAGTTGACCGCAATGGTCCGCGAACTTGCACGCTCGGCGGCCTCTATGGGCGTCCAATTGACCATCGACGCCGAGGAAGCAGCACGGCTTGAAATGAGTTTCGACATTATCGAGGCTGTCGCCCGCGATTCGGCGCTGACCGGCTGGGATGGCTTGGGCATGGCGGTTCAGGCGTATTCCAAGCGGGCACGGCCAACGATAGCTTGGGCAAATGCGATTGGCGCTGAGACCAAACGCATCATGCAGGTCCGGCTGGTCAAAGGGGCCTATTGGGACAGCGAAATCAAGCATGCGCAAGAACGTGGACTGGCCGACTTTCCCTTGTTTACGCGCAAACCAGCAACCGATGTTTCGTATTTGGCCTGCGCCAAGGACATGTTCGCAGCAAAAAATATCCGCCCGGCATTCGCCAGTCACAATGCCTTGACCGTTGCAACGTTACTCGAATGGGCGGGGACCAGCCGCGATTTCGAATTTCAGCGCCTCCACGGCATGGGCGAGGGCCTCTTCGAACGGCTAGTGCGTCAGGAAGGCTATCACTGCCGCACATACGCCCCCGTGGGCGGCCACCGCGACCTGCTTGCCTATCTCGTGCGCCGCCTGCTCGAAAATGGTGCCAATAGCAGTTTCGTCCACCAGTTGGCCGACCAGTCAGTGAGCGAAGACGAGCTCCTTGCTGATCCGGTTGAAAAGGTCATGGCGGTGGGCGGGATGGGCCATCCCGCGATTGCCTTACCCGCCAACCTGTTCCGGCCAGAGCGCGTGAACAGTAAGGGCATGGATCTCGATGATGCCGGAATATTGAATGACATCGCTGCC
>JBGSVG010000331.1:0-2506 GCA_041753095.1 Sphingorhabdus sp.
GCACCGATTGTCGCCAACAACACGCTGTATATTCTAGACGACTCGGGCCGGGTTTCGGCCTTTCGCGGATAATTAAGAAGGGACATCCGGCATGTTGCCGACGGTAGCCATTATCGGTCGGCCCAATGTCGGCAAGTCGACCTTGTTCAACCGTCTGGTTGGCAAAAAGCTGGCGCTTGTCGATGACACACCCGGCGTGACCCGCGATCGGCGCGAAGGGCAAGGCCGCCTGTTCGACCTCGAGTTCACGATTGTCGATACGGCTGGTTACGAGGATGAAGACCCCCAAACCCTGCCGGGCCGGATGCGTATGCAGACCGAGGCAGCGATTGCAGGGGCTCAGGTTGCGCTTTTCCTGATTGATGGCCGCGACGGCGTTACCCCGCTCGACGAGGAAATCGCGCGTTGGCTGCGGAGCAGCGCGACGCCGGTGGTGCTTGCGGTGAACAAGGCCGAAGGCAAGCAGGGCGATAACGGCATATTCGAAAGCTACGCGCTGGGTTTCGGCGACCCTATCGCCATCAGCGGTGAGCATGGCGAGGGGATGGCCGACCTCTTCCAGGAATTGCTACCGCATATCGATGGCGGCAAGTTCGAGGTGCAAGACCCCGAAGCACCAGATGCGATATTGAAGCTCGCCATTGTCGGCCGCCCCAATGCAGGCAAGTCGACGTTAATCAACAAATTGCTCGGTGAAAATCGGCTTATTACGGGCCCCGAGGCCGGGATTACCCGCGACAGCATTTCGGTCGAATGGCTTTGGACCGACCCGAATCCCAAACAGGGCGAGCCTGATGAAGAAGGCAATATCCCTCCCTTGTTGACCGAACGCCGAGTCCGCCTGATCGACACAGCGGGTATGCGCAAACGCGCAAAGGTACAGGACAAGCTAGAAAAGCTGTCGGTGGCGGATGCGCGACACGCAATCGATTTTGCCGAGGTGGTGGTATTGCTGCTCGACGCGACCAAAGGTCTCGAGGTGCAGGACCTGAAAATTGCCGACCATGTCATCCAGGAAGGCCGGGCGCTGATTATCGCCATTAACAAATGGGACATTGCTGAAAACGGCAGCAGCCTTTTTCAAGGGATTCGCGCCGCATTGGAAGAGGGATTGTCACAGCTAAAAGGCGTCCCGATGATTGCCGTCTCCGCCATGACAGGCAAAGGGCTCGACCAAATGATTTCGGCGGCTTTCGAGGCGCGAGACGCGTGGAACAAGCGCGTACCGACAGGCATCCTGAACCGCTGGTTCGAGGCGGCTATTTCAGCCAATCCGCCACCTGCACCTGGCGGCAAGCGCATCAAGCTGCGTTATATGACACAGGCACGCAACCGGCCGCCGACATTTGTCATATTTGGCAACCGCACCGACGAACTGCCAGCAAGCTATGCGCGCTATTTGCTCAACGGCATCCGTCGCGATCTGGATTTCGGCGCGGTTCCCGTGCGGATCAACTTCCGCTCGTCCAAGAATCCTTTCGCCGACAAAGACTGACCGAAAAGTTTCCCAAACAGAATATGTCAACGCTCTGTTTACTTCTCAGAGTGTAAAAGAACCCGACAGGACCGTATTGTCGCCTGTTGATGGAGTAGCACAAGTTGACCGAACAGCCGGATGATCTGATTGATTGGAAGACATTTACCGAAACCCGCAACCTGCTGGGTGCCGGTTTTGTCAGGATCCTCGGATATTTCCGTGAGGACGGAACCAAATCGGTTGCGGCAATTGAAGAAGCGATGCGGCTAAAGGATTCATCCAAGCTTGTCATGCCCGCACACACGCTGAAGGGCGAATCCTGGCAATTTGGCGCGGATAAGCTGGCTTTGCTCTCGGAAGAAATCGAAGTCGCTGCTCGCCATTATGTCGAAATACAAATAGATCCGTCCGAACTTGTCGAAAAAGTCGTTCGCCTTCGTCCCGTATTCGAAGCGACGCTCGCCGCGCTCGAGTCAGAAGCCAGTCCGCTGGTCGAACGACGCCCAGCTAGTTTTAGTCAGCGCAATGCAATAGGCGGGATGAGCTACGGCTGATTAATCTTCCGCCGGTTTCGACTGCAGCTGGATGTAATTTTCGATGCCCATGCGGGCGATCATATCGAACTGCTTTTCCAATATGTCGACATGCTCTTCCTCATTTTCGAGGATATGGGCGAAAAGTTCACGGCTGACAAAGTCCCGGACACTCTCGCAATAAGCGATTGCATCTTTCAGCAGCGGCAGCGCTTCATATTCCAGCTCAAGGTCGGCTTTCAGGATTTCCTCTACCGTCTCGCCGATGCGCAACCGCCCGAGCAACTGGAAATTGGGTAAGCCGTCCAGAAACAATATCCGTTCAGAAAGCTGATCAGCATGTTTCATTTCATCTATTGATTCGTGCCGTTCGAAATGCGCGAGTTTGGCAACACCCCAATTGTCCAGCATGCGATAGTGCAGCCAGTACTGATTGACTGCAGTCAGCTCATTTTTGAGCGCCTCGTTGAGAAACTCAATAACCTTGGCGTCGCCC
>JBGSVG010000332.1:0-2082 GCA_041753095.1 Sphingorhabdus sp.
GTTCACAGGCGACCATGTGATGAAATGGTCGACCAGCGTTGTCAGCCCGCCCGATGGCGACATGAGCGATTACATGGCGAGCTTGCAAAAACTCTACGACCGCGATGACCGCATCTATTATCCTGCCCACGGACCCGCCGTTGAAAACCCGCGTCAGCTGGTGCGCGGCATGATCGGCCACCGCCGGCAACGCGAGCGGCAGATATTGAAACTGTTGGAGGCTGGCGAGGGGCATATTCCGTCGATGGTTGCCTCGATGTACAAAGGCCTCGACCCCCGCCTGACCGGCGCAGCCGGGCGGTCGGTGCTTGCGCATCTTGTCGACTTACAAAATCAGGGACGGGTTGCCGCGCAAAATGAAGGCTGGCACCTGATTGCAGGCGCTTGAAACCTGCCTGACTGAGTGATACTTACCACGCTGGTCGCGACGCCTCATGACGGGGAGGGAAAGTCATGGCCACATTAGCCTCAGCGCCGCCGCAATCGGCAACTGCCGATAGTTTTTTCCGAACGCTCGCAATACTCATGGCGCTTGTCATCATTGCGGGTTTCTCGATGCAATTTCTGGCAGGGCGTTCCAGCTTCGCTGCGCGACCCTTGGTGCATCTGCATGGCTTGGCGTTCATGGCTTGGGTGGCGTTATTTGTCACGCAGGCGTTGCTTGCCACCAATGGCCCGATTGCTTTGCACCGGCGACTTGGCTGGATTGGCGCTGGCTGGATTGCCGTGTTGCTGGTGCTAGGCAGCTGGATCAGCATTGATGTGACCCAGCGCGGTACCGCTCCGTTTTTCTTTCAGCCGCAAAATTTCCATATTGCCAACCCCTTATCGGCCATCGTCTTTGCTGCACTTGCGTGGTCGGCAATCCGGATGCGCAAGCGGACCGACTGGCACATGCGCCTCCATATTTGCGCCATGACCGCAATAATCGGTCCCGGCTTTGGCCGCTTACTGCCCATGCCGCTGCTAATCCCTTATGCATTCGAGCTCGCCGGAATAGCGGGGCTAGTGTTCCCGATCGCTGGCATGGTCCGTGACTACCGTAAATCGGCGCGCGTGCATACGGCATGGTATTGGGGCGTAGCAGCAATTCTTGCGGTCATTCCGGTTTCGCACATCATCGCCAACTCGGCTTTGGGTGATGCGATTTACGCCGCAGTCACTGCGGGTCACCCGGGCGCGAATGTACCTGGACTCGCCTTTCCGTCACCGCCACCGATGCCGGGATAAAAATCGCAATATTTGCTGAAAGCCATTTCCACCCTATGTAGGCGAGATGACTGCAAATCCTGTTCGTAATTGGTCGATGCGCATAATCGCACTGGCCGTGCCCGTACTTTTCATTCTGGCTGTATGGTGGGCGGTCGACGGCTTCCGCTCATGGCGTGACGGGCCGTCGCCCGAGACCATCGCCAGTGCAAGTCTGACCGGCATCCGGGAACAGAACCGATTGTCCGCGTTCGCCGCCAATTATGCGGCGGTGGTAACCAGCGAGCAGCAACGGTTTGGCCTGTCGGCCAAAAAGACGCTCATCATGCAAGGGCTGGTGCGGTACGAAGTAGATATGGCTAAACTGACCAACGACGATGTTCGCTGGGATGCATCGACAGGCACTCTGCGCGTCAAAATCCCTGCAATCGAAACTGCACCGCCGCAAATCGACATGAACTCGATTCAGGAATATGGCGAAAATGGCATACTGCGCGCATTTACTAATGTTGATGACATACTCGACGATGCCAACCGCGCGAAGGGGCAGGCGGAACTTGTCAAACAAGCCAACGGACCTGTTCCGATTAAACTTGCCCGCGATGCTTTCAAAAGGGCGATTGCACAGAATTTTCAGGTCCCGCTGCGGGCGGCTGGGTTAGACGCGAAAGTCGAAGCCTATTTTGCCGATGAACTGGGCGGCAATGTCACGACACGCTGGGATGAATCGAAACCGCTAAGCGAGATAGTCAAATAGCAAAACTGCCTGTAAAGGCATCGGCGAATATGGAGTTGAACCAATGAACGCCCCTGTCCGTGAGAATCTGCAAGGCCTAGACTTGCTCGCCGAAATCAACCGGCTGAAGAAAGAGC
>JBGSVG010000333.1:0-5148 GCA_041753095.1 Sphingorhabdus sp.
TAGGTGAAGCACCCTTCCAGTCATAACGATTGGGAGGGTCTTCTTTGTGGATATGTCGATTTTAGCTCCGGCAGCAGCGCTGGTTGTGTGGTCATTAATCATGTTGTTCTGGATGGCGGGCACCCGCCTGCCTGCATTGTCCAAGATCGGCATCGACTTGAGCAAGGCTGTCGGCGGCAGGGGAGCCGACATCGACCCTAATGTTCCGCCCTCGGTGGCTTGGAAATCGCATAATTACGCACATCTGATGGAACAGCCGACGATATTCTATGCGACTGTGATGATCCTCGCGATCTCTGGCGGTGCGACTGAATTGTCCGTTATGCTCGCGTGGGGATATACCATTTTACGTATCATCCACAGCATATGGCAGGCGACGGTCAACAAGGTGGGCGTCCGTTTTGTGTTTTTCCTGCTCTCGACCATCTGCTTGACGATATTGGCGGTGCAGGCGCTGTTGGCGACGATTTAACCTGGGGGAAGAAACATGAATAGCGCAATATTAGGACCAGTCGTCGCGCTCGCGGCTTGGACGATGGTGATTTGGATATGGATGTACGCGACCCGGTTACCGGCCATGGGCCGCGCCGGAATCGACGGCAAAACTATGATCGGTTCATCCAGTGGCAGCCTAAGGAATGAACTGATCGCAAAAGGCGAGGAACGCGCATCATGGGTAGCCGATAATTACAACCACTTACACGAAGCACCTACGGTATTTTATGCGGTAGCCATAGTGCTCGCGATGATTGGCCAAGGTGACAATCTGAATGCGACCATTGCGTGGGTCTATGTTGGATTACGTGTCGCACACAGCCTGGTCCAGATATTGTCCAACCGCGTAATCGTGCGGTTCATGCTATTTGCGCTCTCGACCCTCGCACTCATCATGCTGGTGGTGCATGCGGTCATGGGGGTTCTGATCTACTAGCGGCTGAAATGGCCCACGAGTTCAATATGTGTTGACCAGCGGAACTGGCCGACAGGCCAGATCCGCTGTAACCTGTAACCCGCAGTGACCAAAGTTTTTGCGTCCCGTGCGAAACTCGCCGGGTTGCAACTGACATAGGCGATGTCGGCAACCTTGGAGTCAGCCAGATTGGTGACTTGCTCCTTTGCGCCTGCGCGCGGCGGATCAAGAATTACTGCATGGAATTTGTTGAGCTCATCCGAGCTTAAAGGCCGACGATAAAGGTCGCGATGCTCGGCAAATATCTGCCGCCCTGCCCGCCCAGTGGCAGCCTTTAGTGCCAGTACAGGCTCTCGATCAGCCTCGCCTGCATATATTTTCTTACTGTTGTCGAGTGAGAGAGCGAACGTCCCGAGACCGGCGAACAGGTCAGCAATAAACAGCTTGTCTCTGACGATTTCCTTCACCGCCGCGACCAAAGCTGCCTCACCGTCTTTTGTGGCCTGTAGGAAGCCGTAAGGGGGATAGGCGACGGCAATACCGCCCAAAGTCACGGTAACCGGCTCAGGCTCCCAGAACGGCACCGGGCCATAGCCCTCGTCAAGTGAAAGCCGCGCCAGCTTATGGGCCTTTGCAAATTCAGACAATATCTCATGCGTGTCCAGATCATTGGCTATCCAGTTTTCGATCAGCACGTCGATGCCTTGATCGACGAGCGCCAACTTAATCTGCACCTGCCGAGCGCGATTGAGCCGTGGGCCGAGCAAATTTCGTAAAGGCTGCAATAAAGCGAACAATTCTGGTGCCATGACGTCACATTGGCGCAAGTCTATGATCCGATGACTCTTTTCGGTACTGAAACCCAGTTGGAATTGCTTTCCCGCCCAGGTTGACCGCACAGCAATCCGCCGTCGTGTCTTGGGCGGCGAGATATGGACTGGCATGATGGCGCCAATCTCGACCTGCTGTGTCGCCAACGCGTGGCTGACGCGGTCGGCGATGAAAGCACGCAGACTTTCTTCATCCAGATGCTGGAGCTGGCACCCGCCACACAGGGGAAAGTGCTGGCAGGGCGGCGTCGCGTGATGCGGGCCATGGATCAGTCCGCCCGATGGGTCGATCATGTCCCCCGGTGCCGCGTGTGCAACATAACGGCCGTCTGCGGTGACACCATCGCCGCGTGCGGCAACCCTGATTATCTGTTCTGAACTTATCATAGCGCCCCATGCCCCCGAAGGCCTGCGCAATCAACCTGCGTCTTTTTCCGCGGTCCCTGCAGGCGGCGTTTCGCGGCCTTTAATCTGTGCCGGAAGGCGATATTTGTCATCGCCTGAACTGACCTCGATCATGCCATCGCTGCGTAAGCTTATTTTGGTTTCGTCAAAGCCATCCGCAGGCGCAAGCCCGCGACCGTCGGTCAAGATGTCGAACCGCCGGAAACCGCCGTCGGGGTGGCGAATGACTAATATAGTGCCATCGCTGCCTGCAATCTGCTCGGTAGTGCAGGTCCGCTGAAAGGCCGTCGATCCTGCGAGTGCACATTCCACTTTGCCGTCGAGCGCCGCCGCCTCGTCGGCATCACTCTCGGCGTTTTTCAGGTCGCCAGCTGCATCGCCACCGCACGCAGACAGGCCGACGGCCATCAAAAGCGGTAAAGCGGGCTTAAATATCGGCATAGACATGGGTTTCGGCCTGACCCCCGGGATGCGTAACTGCGCCCTTATAGGCTGGTCCGACATTCTGTGCGTAGCGCCATAACGCGCCTGACCCGTAATCGGTCGATCTCGGTCGCCACGCTTTACGCCTTTCTTCAAGTACTTCTGGGGCGACGTTCAGGTCAATTACGCCTGTTTCGGCGTTGATAACGATCTCGTCACCATCTTCGATCAAGGCGATTGGTCCACAATCCGCAGCTTCCGGACCCACATGGCCGATACAGAAGCCGCGCGTTGCGCCGGAGAAACGACCATCGGTGATCAATGCGACCTTCTCACCCATCCCCTGCCCGTAGAGCGCAGCCGTGGTCGACAGCATTTCGCGCATGCCGGGGCCGCCTTTGGGGCCTTCATAACGGATAACGATGACCGCGCCTTCACGGATTTGTCGCGCCTCGACCGCTGCAAAGCAATCTTCCTCGCAATCGAACACTTGGGCAGGTCCTGTGAATTTTAGGCGCTCCATGCCTGCGACCTTTACAATGGCGCCATCGGGAGCCAGCGAACCACGCAGACCGACGACGCCGCCCGTGGCTGTGATGGGTGCGGTGGCAGGATAAATGACCTTCTGGTCGGGGTTCCAGGTGATTTGCTCGATATTCTCGCCAAGCGTCTTGCCGGTGACGGTCATGCACTCGCCGTGCAGCAGTCCTTCGCCGAGGAGCGACTTCATCAGCATATAGACGCCGCCCGCATCATACATGTCGCGCGCCACAAACTGTCCGCCGGGCTGCAGATCGGCCATATAGGGTGTAGATTTGAACGCCTCCGCGACATCGAACAGGTCGAAGTCGATCCCGGCTTCATGGGCCATTGCGGGCAAATGTAGTGCACCATTGGTCGAACCACCCGTTGCGGCAACAATTCTTGCAGCATTTACAAAAGCTTCCCGCGTACATATATCACGCGGTCTAATATTGCTGGCAAGCAATTCCATCACTTGGGCGCCTGCAGCATGCGCTATCTGGTCGCGCGTCGAATAAGGCGCGGGGGCCATATTGCTATTAGGGAGCGATAAGCCAATCGCTTCGCCCACGCATGCCATGGTATTGGCGGTATACTGCCCGCCACAGGCTCCGTGGCCGGGGCAAGCAACCCGTTCCAGTTCCTCAAGTTCAGACAACGGGCACGCACCGGCGGCATATTTACCGACGATTTCGAATACGTCTTTAACTGTGACGTCCTTGTCCTTGTAACGCCCCGGCAAAATCGAACCGCCATAAACAAAAATCGATGGCACATTGAGCCGGAGCATTGCCATCATCATCCCGGGTAAAGATTTATCGCATCCCGCAAAGCCAACAAGTGCGTCGTAGCAGTGGCCTCGCACCGTTAGCTCGATAGAATCGGCAATTACTTCGCGGCTGATCAGCGAGGATTTCATACCCTGATGCCCCATCGCGATGCCGTCAGTGACAGTAATCGTGTTGAACCGCCGCGGCATTCCCCCGCCCGCTTCCACGCCCTTGCGCGCGATATCGGCCTGCGCGTCTAGCGTCGTATTGCACGGCGCGCTGTCATTGCCTGCAGAAACCACGCCGACAAAAGGCCGTGCGATTTCTTCTTCGGTCAGGCCCATTGCGTAATAATAGCTGCGATGCGGCGCGCGCTCGGGGCCAACGGAAACATGGCGGCTAGGAAGTTTCGATTTGTCGAAATTATGGGTCATTACAGGTTCGCTTTCAGCGGCAGCGTCTATTCAGTTTGCCCCATCCGACGCAAGCCTTTCCGCAACATATTGCGCCATTTCGGCCAAAATAGCTGCAAATCTTTCTTGTCCAGCGCTCGTGCCGACCAAATCTTGCCTAATTTCTACGCCAACATAGGGAATGTCGTTCGCCTCCGCATGCCGGTTCATTGTCGCGTTGAGCAGCTTGCCCGAATAAGGGAGCTGATCGCCCACTATGAGCCCCTCGCCCTCCAGCCGCTCGATTGCGAGGTTGGCGGCATTCTCATATTCATTGTACAAAATGCCGACCTCCCAAGGCCGATGATCTTGCGGCTGGCTTTCGAGACGCGGCGTGAAGCTATGGACTGATAGTATCAGTGATGGTCGTTGGCGTTGAAGCATGTCCTCCAACGCCGCGTGATAAGGGTGGAAATACCGCGCCAATCGATTCTGGCGCCCTGCGGCGTCAAGCCGGTTTCCGGGAATTTCTATGCCGTCGCTAGACAACGGTATCGCACTCAAATCTTCGGGGTTGCGGTTCAGGTCAACGACAAGACGCGAATTGGTGGCGACGAAGGCCGCACAACCAGACAAGTCCACCATGAAGGTCGCCACGTCCATCACACCGATATCATAAGCAATATGTTGCGAAAGAAGTTCGGGATCGATGCCCAGGCTAATTTCATCAGGGACATGGTTCGACGCGTGATCACCCACGACCAAAATGCCACCGTTGGAGGGTTGCCCGAGGATGACCCAAGGATCGTTCATCTTATCGAGGATGCCATCATCCAATATCGAGGGCAAGCTTTGCCGATTCGATCGCGCGCAGCATCCCTCGCCTCGGTTGTTGA
>JBGSVG010000334.1:0-9082 GCA_041753095.1 Sphingorhabdus sp.
CACCTTCACGTCCATCTTTTTGGTGGAAAACCGCTTGGACCGATGCTTACGCGGTGAAATTAAGTTGCGTGATGCGCGTGAGCGGTTAGGTTCGCCGCCATAAGAATCCGTCGGGGAGATTAAGATGGCGAGTAACGAGCAATCCGTGATGCAGCGCATGTTCGCGCGCAAAACGATCGCACAAGTCCAGCGAGAAAGTGCAAATAGCGAACTGAAACGGTCGCTGGGTAAATGGAATCTGTTGCTGCTCGGTGTGGGCTGCATCATCGGCGCGGGTATTTTTGTTCGTACCGGAAGTGCCGCGGCACTCCATGCGGGACCTGCGGTTATGCTGTCCTTTGTCGTCGCAGGGCTGGTCTGTGCCTTTGCGGGCCTTTGCTACGCCGAACTCTCGTCCACCCTGCCTGTTTCCGGCTCGGCTTATACCTATAGTTACACCACACTCGGCGAATTTGTCGCGTGGGTCATGGGCGCGCTTCTCCTCCTCGAATATGGCCTCGCCGCGTCGGTGGTCGCGGTCGGTTGGGGCGGTTATGTCGTGAGTTTGCTGGCTGACTTCGGCCTTGTGATACCCGCACAATTTACCGGACCAACGGGACATGCGGTGATGAAAGACGGCGTGCCGTTGCTGGTCGATGGCGCCGCTGTGACCGCGATCTTCAATCTTCCTGCCTTCCTGATCTGCATGGCATTGTCGTTATTGCTGATGCTTGGTGTGTCGGAATCCGCGAAAGTCAACAATATCATCGTGGCGATCAAGGTGAGCGTGCTCGCCGCGTTTATTCTGGTTGGTGGCTATATTGTTCTGACCAATCTTCCTGAACTAATGGCGAAAAACTGGACGCCATTTATTCCGGAAAATACCGGCCCGGGCGAATTCGGCGTTGACGGTATCATGCGCGCAGCGTCGATTGTCTTCTTTGCCTATATCGGTTTCGAGGCTGTATCCACTGCGGGACAGGAAGCGAAAGACCCTAAACGTGACATGCCGTTTGGGATTATCGGCTCGCTGGTTGTCTGCACCGTCATATACATGTTGGTTGCGGCCATTATGACACTCCTCGTGCCTTATGGTACGCTGAACGTGCCCGATCCCGTAGCCGTGGTCGTAGACAGCTTCGGCGAGCAGTGGGCTTGGCTTGCGAAGACTATTAAAATCGGCGCAATTATCGGTCTGACCTCGGTGGTCCTTGTGTTGATGTATGCGCAAACGCGTATCTTCTACACGATGGCGCGCGACGGATTGCTTCCGAAGATTTTCTCGAAAGTGCATCCAAAGTTCCAGACACCCTATGTCAACACGTTGCTGGTCGGCACAATCACGGCTTGCGCCGCTGGTTTCTTCGACATCAACGTGCTCGGTGACATGACATCGGTTGGGACCTTGGCGGCATTCGCCATTGTTTGCCTGTCGGTAATCTATCTGCGCCGCGCTGCGCCTGAATTGCCACGTGGCTTCTCAGTTCCGCTTTATCCGATCGTCCCGATCCTTGGTATATTGTCATGCCTGTATTTGATCACGACGGTCCCGTATAACGTGTTGATGTTCTTTGTGTACTTCCTGGTGGGAGCGATTGCGCTGTACTTCATCTACGGCATGCGCAATTCCAATTTGCAACATGACCAGATGCAGGATGATGCGCCGGACATGGGCGAATTCCCTGGGCCGGTCGTCGACTGAGCCGACATTTCATTTGAAAGTTAAGGGGCGCTTCGGCGTCCCTTTTCTTTTCGCCTTAGCTGCGCGGGTTAATTGGCAGCGACTGGGTAGTACCGGGGCGAGTGAACAGCTTGCCCCTCTCGCACCATAAAACAAGCGCCAAGGCGGTCAGCCCACACAGCAAAAACCCGAGCGCGACGGGCATCACGCTGCCATCGAATTGCTGGCCGATGATGGCACCAATTGACGCCGCAAGAACAGTGCGCACGAAAGTCTGGAAGGATGACGCGGCGCCCGCAACGTCGCCAAACGGGCTCATCGCAATCGAAGAGAAATTCGACCCGATAAAGCCGATCATCGCCATATTGGCGGTCAGCAATATCAGGAACAACGGCAGGGACGTCGGCGCAAATTCTGCCGCAGCCAGTTGTAGCGCGCCCAACAGTATGAATGTCAGCAAAGCAGTCTGCGACACCCGTCGCGCGCCAAACCGTTCGACAATCCGCGCGTTGGTAAAGTTGGACACGGCAATGCCGATTGCAATGATCGCAAAGCCGATGGTGAAGAAATCAGCCGCGCCGAACACCTTGTCGAACGTTTGTTGTGAGCTGTTGAGATAGCCAAACAACGCACCCTGAACAATGCCAGCGCCAAGCATATAGCCCGCTGCATTGCGATTGACGACGACCTTGCGCCAGGCTTTTGCCAACGCGTGCGGTTCAATCGGGATCACATTTTCGGGATGCAGGGTTTCAGGCAACCGGTAATAGACCCAGATCGCGGCGGCGACTGCCATGAACGCCATCAGGTCGAAAATCGTGCGCCAGCCGGCGAAAAGCAATACCAGCTGGCCGACGGTTGGCGCAATGATTGGCACGATCATGAAGATCAGGAATATGGTCGACATCCGCCGCGCCATCGCATCGCCCTCAAATTGGTCGCGGATCACCGAGACTACGAGCACGCCCATGGCGGCCGCCATCAACCCGTGCGCGAACCGCATCCACAGCATCAATTCGAAAGTCGGCGCTATCGAACAAGCGAGCGAAAATACCGCCGCGCCGACGGTTGCGACCAGCAGGATCGGCTTTCGACCGAAGCGGTCGGACATCGGTCCGTAAATCAGTGCGCCAATACCGGTTCCGGCCAGAAAGACGGTGATAACATATTGAATCTGGTTGGCATCGACGATGCCAAGGCTGCTGATCATCGAGGGAAATGCGGGCAGCATTGCGTCAATGGCGAGCGCGTTGAGCGCCATCAGCGACGCCATCATGACGATGAGCTCGCGGTGGCCAATCGACTTTTTCGGGGGCAGGGTGGAATGCATTGCTTTATTATGTTGCACCTGCACAAATTTAGCCACCCGCTAAATCGGTTAAATCAGCCCGGCGCTCCGCATGCTGGAAAAGCCATCTTTGCCGATGATGATATGGTCATGCACCGCAATGTTAAATCCCTTGGCCGCATTGATGATATCGCGTGTCATCGCAATGTCCTGACGGCTCGGCGCACTATCGCCGCTGGGATGATTGTGGACCAGGATGATAGCGGCTGCACCTAAATCCATCGCGCGCCGAACCACTTCACGCGTATAAATTGCTGCCTGATCGACAGAGCCTTCACTGGCCACTTCGTCACGAATGAGCATATTTTTGCTGTTGAGATACAAAGTCCGCACGCGTTCGATGGTGAGATGCGCCATATCGGCTCGCAGATAATCGAGCAAAGACTGCCATGACGCGAGAATGGGCTGCTCCCGTACAGGTTCGCTGAGGAGGCGCAATGCCGCAACTTGAACAATTTTCAGGGCGGCAACACTGGTTTCCCCCATCCACTTTTCTTGCATGATACTCGCTGCATCAGCGGTGAGCAGCGCAGATAGACTGCCATATTTTGCCAGCAAATCCTTGGCGATCTGTTTAGTATCACGACGTGGGATTACCAATGCGAGCAGATATTCAACAATTTCATGATCGTGCAGGCTTTCACCGCGCTGTTCGAACAGCCGTGTGCGCAGCCGCGAACGGTGGCCAGTACCATGATGCTCTGCTTTGTCCGCGCCGTCCGCCATGCCGCTATCCTTTTGCGATGGATGGTCTTTTCAGCGATTTTTGTGACACCCGCAAGTGACAACGCGCGAATGGCGTTGCAACCTATTGGCCTTTCCCGCATTTGGGGCAGATGCAGAATGCTGCCGACGCAGATTTGATGGTCGAGCAAGACCCCGAGCCATTTCGCGGGCGGCGTTGGAAGCGGCGTATTTTTGCCGCTGTGGCGCTGTTATTCGTCGCGTTACTGTTGGTCGCATGGTGGCAACGCAACAGCATCGCTGACCGTTTCGTCCAGAACGAACTGGAAAGCCGAGGGGTCAAGGCTAGCTACAAAATCGACCAGGTCGGATTTCGCACGCAGCGCATCCGCAACCTTGTAATTGGAGATCCTGCCGATCCCGATCTCATAGCAAAGCTGGTCGAAGTCGATGTCGCGCTGAACTTCTCAGGCGCCAATCTGCGCGATGTGCGCGCCGACGGCGTCAGTATTCGCGGGCGTTACTCGGACGGTAAACTGTTTTTTGGCGAACTGGACAAATTTGCAGATCCCGATTCGAAAGAGCCGTTCGAATGGCCTGACATCGGGCTGGTCGTCAAAAATGCGCAAGCACGTATCGACACGCCTAGGGGAGTAATCGTGGCCGGATTGAACGGCAAGGGCCTACTGCGCAACCGGTTTGCCGCCAATCTTTCGCTGCGTTCGCCGGGCTTGGCGACCGGCGGTTGCCTGATTCCCGCTGCCAAATTCGACGGAAAGCTTCTGCTCGAATGGCGACAGCCCCGCCTGGTTGGACCGATTTCCGCCACGGGCGCAAACTGCAAGAATATGGGTTTGGCGATAGGCGCCCCCGTACTCGACGCCGATGTCAAACTGTCGGAGCGCTTCGACAAATGGGTCGGCGATGTGGGTTTTGCTGCGCGCAAGATCGATTATCCCGGGGTCGCGTTGAATCAGCCGAAGGGAATATTATCGGTCGATGGCGGAATCAGACGGACCAATTTTGCGCTTTCGCTGAATGAGGCAGGGCTGCGGTCGGCGCCGTTGACGGTGAACCGTCTGGCGATCGATGCCAAAGGCTATGCCGGACTGAACAACGACAAATTTGCCGCGTCGGCGCGGGGCGGCATCAACATAACTGGCGGCGCGCTTGACCGGGGACCTTTCGGCAGCCTGCGCGGAATTGTGACTCAAAGCCGCGATACGCCTGTCGGGCCATTGGTTGCCCGAATGGCGCCAGTGCTTGAGCGGGCGGGCGACAATTTCAGCGGCAGTCTGGATTTCGATGCGTTCAGCGACTTTCAGGGACGCATGGGCGCGACCATTGGTGCGCTGGCGTTGAATAGTGCTTCAGGCGCGCGCGTCCGTCAAAATGGCCCGCTGGTTATCCAGAGCGCGAACAATGGTTGGCGGTTGGTGTCTTCTGCTGGTCTCGCGGTGAGTGGCCGCGATCTGCCGACCGCTACGATTTCGCTGAGACAGTCTGCGGGCGATGCCTGGGCGGGAAATCTCGTTATCGCGCCTTATGCCAGCGGCGGCGCAAGCCTCGCGGTCCCAGGCCTAGCGTTCAATGGCCGACCGAGCGGTGCATGGAGCTTTAACGGTCGGGCGCGACTGTCAGGACCGCTGCCGGGTGGAATGGTCAGTGGTCTCAATTTACCAATAACCGGGCGTTATAGCGCGGGCCTGCTGTCGCTTTACGATAGCTGCCAGAATGTGCGTTTCGATGCGTTGCGTATCGCCAATCTGGCCCTGCGCGGCCAGTCATTGCGGCTTTGCCCCGATGCAGGGCGGTCGATGCTGACCGCGGGTAGTGCCGGGACTCGCTTTGCCACCAATGTCGCAAATTTCGTAGCTCGGGGTGAATTGGGCACGACCAATCTCGCCGCACAAAGCGCCAATGTCCGATTCAGCCTTGATGACGGCTTTGTCGCGCGCGACGTCAAAGTTGTTCTGGGTAACGCCGAGGGCCGCACCGACTTTGCCGTGGCGATGCTTGCCGGCACTTTCGGCGGTGATGCCATCAGCGGTACGCTGGCAGGCGGGTCGGGTAAAATCGGCAATGTGCCATTATTGATCGACGAAGCGGCAGGCAACTGGCGTTATTTGAACAGCGTTCTGACCTTGGACAGTAGCCTGAAGGTGCTCGATGCCGAACAGGTTGACCGCTTCAAGCCCATCAACGTGCCGGATATGATGCTGACGCTGGAAAACAGCATCATCACAGCAATTGGCCATCTGGTCGAACCGACGACAGGAACCCGCGTTGCTGACGTCGACATCCGTCATGATTTGCGCGACACCACTGGCCGCGCCTTGCTCGCGGTTGATGTCTTGCGCTTCAATGACCGGTTCCAGCCCGAACTGCTGACCCCGCTGGTGGTTGGCGTTGTCGCCAATGTTGATGGCGCGGTATCGGGCGATGGACGTATCGATTGGAACAGCGAGGGTGTTCGGAGCGGTGGGCGCGTGTCCACAACGGGAATGAACCTAGCGGCCGCATTTGGCCCGGTGGAGGGCCTCGCCACCGAAATGGTATTCACGGATTTGCTCGGCCTCGAAACCGGACCGGCACAGTTGGCTACCATAGCGTCCGTCAACCCTGGAATTCCCGCGCTGGGCGGCGAGATAAGATATCAGCTTCTGCCCGGACGGCAGGTCGCAATCGAAAACGGACGTTGGCCCTTCGCAGGCGGCGAACTTATCCTTGAGCCGACTGTCCTGGATTTCGGCGTAGAGAGCGAGCGTCGCCTGACGTTCCGCGTGATCGGCGTCGATGCCGAAAAACTGCTCGCCGGATATGATTTCCAGAATTTGCGTGTCACCGGCATTTTTGACGGCACTTTGCCGATGATTTTCAACCAGGATGGCGGAAGGATTGTCGGCGGCGCGCTCATCTCCCGCCCCGGTGGCGGTGAAGTCAGCTATCTGGGGGAGCTTGCTTATGAAGACATGGGCACTTTCGCCAATTTCGCGTTCGAGGCGCTGCGCTCGATCCGCTATACCTCGCTGACGATTGGAGTGGGAGGGGATCTCGACGGCGAAATCGTTACTGACATCAGCTTTACGGGCTTGCAGCAGGGGACGGGTGCCAAACGTAATTTCATCACCAAGCAGTTGGCGCGCATTCCCATCAAATTCAATGTCAGCGTAACCGCAGAGTTCCTGCAACTTATTGGCTCGATAAGGGGTCTGTATGATGCTGACTATGCGGCGCAGCGCGATTTGCAATATCTCATCGAACAACAAAATGGCGCCGTACCGGCTGCTCCAGAGGATAAAGCGCCAAAGAAAGATGAACAGAGCGATGAATGAACCATTCAGCAAGGGGAAAGCGGCGATGACGCATAAGCATCAGCAATTGACGAACCGCATGGATAGTGCGATTCGCCGCAACATGGGGAAAGTGATATTCGTTTTAACACCGATCATGGTCGCCGCTCTGTCGGGATGTGTGCAGGTTACTGCGCCCGACAAGCCAATTGTCATCAACCTCAACATCGCGATCCGGCAGGAAATTTTGTACAAGCTGGCCGCGGCGTCCGAGAAGGTGATTGAAGAGAATCCGGAGATATTTTGATGAGAGATTCTGTAGAAATGTTAATTGCTGCTGTGCTGCTGGGTGCGACCGCATCAAGCGCGGTGGCGTATCAGGCCGGGCGCGATCCGGCCTATCAAAGCGCGCGTGAAAGCGGACTGGTCGGCGAAAAATCCGATGGTTACCTCGGCTTTGTCTCGTCGCCGTCGCCCGCTATTAAGGCGTTGGTCGACGACATTAACATTAAACGCAAGGCCGCTTACTCGAAAGAAGCATTGGCAAATGGCGCAACCGTTGAGGAAATGGCGCTACGCAGCGGATGCCGCCTGATCGCCGAGCGCACAGTCGCTGGCGAGAAATACCAGACGCCATCGGGCCAATGGAAGACCCGCGACGGCGGTACACCAGAGCTGGATTCGCGCTGTCCGTAAGGTAGTTTGATTCCACAATGAAGAGGCCGGACAGCGATGTTCCGGCCTTTTTCTTTTGCATTGCAACATTCTCTGGCGCGCGCTGTTGACTTGCGGCAGGGCCTCTCCTAAAGCGCCGGTGCCTAGGCGGGGTTGTCCCGGTTTCGTGGCGGTTTCCCTTATTTAAAGGCAGGAATCACATGGCATCGAACAACTCCGGGCAGGATAAAAACGGCAAAAGTGACGCTCGGCTCGATTCGTTAGACATGCAGCTGAAAGCGGCGCGTAAAGCCGAGGCAGAACGCTCTGGTAAAGACCAGCCCCCGGCCAAAGGAATGCGGCAAGGGAATAGGGTACTAACCGAGTTGATTGCTGGTCCTGCGGGTGGTGCGCTGGTTGGCTGGTTATTCGACCAGCTTTTCGGCACTTCCCCTGCGCTCCTGCTGGTCTGCATGTTTTTGGGCATCGCAGTCGCCTTCAGGAACATCATAAAGATTTCCAACGAGCGTCCGGAATAGCCTGGGCGCTTTGCGTGTATATTATAGGGTAGTGAACGTGGCAGGCGAAAGCGGCAAAATCGATCCGATGCACCAGTTCCAGATTGAACCGCTCGCGCCGTTCAATATTGGCGGTTACGACGTCTCCTTCACCAACTCTTCGTTGTTTATGATCCTCGTTCTCGGCGCGCTATGGCTGTTCATGTGGGGCGGTATGAAGCGCGATTTGGTTCCCGGTCGCTGGCAAATGGCGGTCGAAGGTGTGACCGGGTTTGTTAACAGCATGGTCACCTCAAGCGTCGGCCCTGAGGGCAAAAAATATGTGCCTCTGGTGTTCTCGCTATTTATGTTCATCCTGATGGCAAACTTCATCGGCATGATGCCATTCGGCATTGTCCCCGGCGTTCATCCCTTTACCGTCACAAGCCATTTGACCGTGACTGCGGTGCTTGCCGTGTTGAGCTTTGGCACCGTGCTGGTCGTCGGTTTCTGGCGGCACGGCCTTCATTTCTTCAGCCTGTTCGTGCCCCACGGTACGCCATGGTGGCTGCTCTGGCTCATTCCGCTGATTGAGCTTTTCTCGTTCCTTATTCGTCCGTTCAGCCTTGCGCTTCGTTTGTTCGTCGCGATGACCGCTGGTCACGTTTTGATGAAGGTGCTCGCAGGTTTCGTCATTAACGGACTTAATGCCGAGGCCGCTTGGGTCCCGCTGGTTGTCAGCATTCCATCATTTATTTTGATGATTGGTATCACCCTGCTTGAGCTGCTGGTATGCGCCATCCAGGCTTATGTTTTCGCGCTTTTGACCTCGCTCTACATTAACGACGCGGTTAATTTACACTGAGTTTTCAACCACTAAATTTTAGTATTTTACAGGAGTTATTATCATGGACGCAGAAGCAGCAAAATTGATCGGTGCCGGTCT
>JBGSVG010000335.1:0-2230 GCA_041753095.1 Sphingorhabdus sp.
ATCGGAAGCGCACGCGATCTCGATTTTGACTTTTGGCACCATGTTGGTTTCATATTCGGCGCCGCGGTAGATTTCGGTCTGGCCTTTTTGGCGACCAAATCCCTTCACCTCGGTCACGGTCATACCCGACACGCCAAGCGCAGTCAGCGCCTCGCGGACCGGGTCAAGCTTGTGCGGCTTAATCACTGCGATAATATATTTCATGCACACCCCCGTTGTTGTGCAATGCAATATGCAAACGCTGTGCCAGAATCGCTGAACTGCAGTTTAGCTGGGTTTGGCAGCATAAAAGCAACGACCGCTTGCCAGCAGGCGTCATTTATTGCCTATTTATTAATCAGATTGAAAATGGTGACTAATAATTAGGCAATCGTGAGCTGCGCCCAGATCGGTAAATGGTCCGATGCGCGCTGCGCCAAGGCAGAGCCGTGGGCGCCTTGATCTTCCACCGAGACATCATGGCTGACAATGATCCGATCAAGATGCGCAACGGGCCGCGCGCTGTGGAAGCTTTTGGGCGTCTTGATAATCCGGTGATGGTGGAATGCGAATTCGGACAATGCGCCGCGGTCGGACCATTGGTTGAAGTCACCCATGATAATTGTAGGCAGATGGCGCGGTGCAGAATCAATATGCTTCAATATTGCGCGCACCTGACGCCGCCTCCACAGACCAGACAGATCGAGATGGACACCGATGATCCGCACATTTCGCCCCTCAATCGTGCAATGCGCCTCAACCGCGCCACGTGGCTCAAGCGTCGGCAGATCAAGCGGATGCGCGTGATGGACGGTAATCCCGCGCCGCAATAATATCGCGTTACCGTGCCATCCGATGCTGCCGGGACGGATATTGAACTGCACATGATGCCACGGCGTTTCGGACTCGATGAGCGAAGCTGGCAGGCAGCTTTCGCGCGAACCGAAACGGCGGTCGGCCTCCTGCAACGTAATGATATCCGCATCGATTTCGTTCAGCACAGCCAATATCCGCGCGGGATCACGCTTCTGGTCAAGGCCGACACATTTGTGGATGTTATAGGTTGCGACCTTTAGCGGCAGAGTCATTGCAGGTCGGCTTCACGCAATAATGCGCTGGCCGCATCATGATCTTCGTCGAGCACCATCAACCGCACCGGGATGGCAAACGCCGCGCTGTCGGCAATATTCATCCCGCCGTCAAATGTCACTGCACCGATGCCATGCGATTCGAGAAATCCGCGAGCAATTTCGGCGGCTATCGAAGACGGGTAACGGGCGAGTTCGACCAAGGCCACGGATTATTGTGTCGGCCCGAAATAGCGGTCGGTGGGGCGCGTCGGGATGCCGTCGATGCTTTTATTCCGCCCCTGCGCGCGCGCAATCCAGGCTCCGGGTTCCATTTGCGAATGCGCTTTTTGCAGCGTGTCACGCTCGCGTTCGAGCGCCATAAAGGGCACGCCCCAGCCACAACTCGTCTGAACGCTTTCAACGTCAATCACGAAAATCTGCCTTGTGCCGGGCAGTAATGTGAAATGCCCGACGAGCGCTTCCCACTCGGCATCCTGCGGCAAGACCGCGCGCCCGCGACCGTAGATCCGCAGGATCAATGCGGGCCGGTCGAAATTGCAGAACATGATAGTGATGCGGCCATCAACCGATAGGTGCGCATGCGTTTCGTTGCCCGAACCGCCGAGATCGAGATACGCCACGCGCGACGGCGATAATATGCGAAACGCATCATAGCCTTTGGGCGACAAGTTGATGCGTCCGTCAGCAGCCGCAGTTGCCGTAAAGAAAATCGGTTGCTTGCCGATCATCTCGGCATGCTTGTCATTCAGCGTTTCAGTAAATTCGGCCATCACGGGGGTTTGACCGAATTCCCCTTCCAGTGCAACCTAACAGGAGGAGCCGGGTATCGGAATGCCAAGCGGCCCTTTGCACGGCTTAGATTTGCGCGCAGGCTCACCTGAACCGCCGCCCATGCCTCCCATATTGCCCATGCCGGTCATGAAACTGCTGAATGCGCGGAAGCGAACCTTTGCAGTCCAGTCGATATTCCACACGGCTTTCGGATCGGTGGGTTTTGGCGGGAAGGAGAAATTCTCTTCCGGTCCGAATGCGTTCATGCTGCCGAACATCATGCCCCCCGCCGCCGCCTTGGCTTCGGCAGGAATCGCGCAACTGGTCTGCGATGGCGGCATGACATTTTTTGCGGTGATTTGCCGCTGCACTTCGGAGGGCGAAAGCCA
>JBGSVG010000336.1:0-1710 GCA_041753095.1 Sphingorhabdus sp.
AAAGCCTGCAATACCCGGCAGCGTCAAAGTCGCGTTGGCAAAGGCCATCACGCCCAAGATCATCGCAACGTTGATGACCAACGCAATGTTGGCATACATCCCGAAGCGACCGTAGCAGAGGAACATCAGCACAAGAATTGCGGTGGTTCCGATGACCGCAGCGAGAACACCCCGACGAATGGAGTCAGCACCAAGGTCTGGCCCAACCGAACGTTCTTCGACGATTTTCAGGTCAACCGGCAAAGCACCCGAGCGTAGAGAAATGGCCAATGCGTTGGCGCTCTCCGTCGTAAAGCTTCCCGAAATCTGCGATACGCCACCGAAAATCGGTTCGCGGATTTGAGGGGCCGAAATTACCTGGCCGTCGAGCACGATAGCAAAAAGCTTGTTCACATTTTGCTGCGTCATGCGCGCAAATTTCTGGCCGCCTTCGGAGTCGAACTGAATGGTGACCGCAGGTTCGTTGGTCTGCTGGTCGAATGTCGGATCGGCCTTGACCAGCTTGTCGCCCGCAATGCCGCCGAGACGACGAACCGCGATGTTCGGCAATCCCGAAGGATTGTTCGGATAAGGTAAGACTTGGCTGCCAACGCGTGCCTTGCCTTGGGCGGTCTGGTCTGGATCTGCCTGTTCATCGACGAGCTTGAATTCGAGCTTTGCGGTCTTGCCGATCAGAGCTTTCAAGGCTTCGGGATCGTCGAGACCGGGCACCTGCACGACAATGCGGTTTTCGCCTTGGCGGATAATCGTTGGCTCCAGCGTCCCGAGCGCGTTGATGCGACGATCAATAACGTCTTTGGCGGTATCCATCGCTTGATCGAGCGCAGTTTCATTGCCCGAACTTGCCGGTGTCAGAATAATCCGGTTGCCGTCATTGACACCGATATTCCAGTCGCGTCCGCCCGTTGCGTTGCTAGTGAGCGACAGCAACGCTTCGCGTGCCGCGTCAACCTGCGCAGTGTCCGTTACGGTAAAACTCAATTCGTTGTTTGCCCGCGACACATCACCAATGGCTATCCGTGGCTCCGCCCGGCGCATGGCGTTACGAACGCTGTCTTCCAGAGACTCAAGTCGCGTCTGCGCCAATTGCGATGTGTCGGCCTCAAGCAAGATGTGGCTGCCACCGGCAAGGTCGAGGCCGAGGTTGATCGTTGGCGTCGGCAAAAACTGAGCGACCTGCGCGCGAATGTGGGTCGGCAGGACGCTGGGGATGGCACAGAGCACGCCAAGTATGATGAGCGTGTTGAGCATCCATACGCGCCAACGGGGAAAATCAAGCATAGGTTAGGTCCGAACGAACAGGAAGGACGGGATTTGGGGTCGGCATCGCTACCGTTCAACCCCGGCGATTAGTCATTGGCCGCTTTGGTGTTGCGCGATTGCACATTGGTCAGCGTTGCCTTCACAGCCTTGACGCGGACATTGGGGGCGATTTCGACCTCGACATAGTCGTCGGCGACCTTGGTCACCTTGCCCATCAAGCCGCCGCCGGTGACGACTTCATCATTTTTCTGCACAGCGTCGATTTTCGCCTGATGCTCTTTCGCGCGCTTCTGCTGCGGGCGGATAAGAAAGAGGTAGAAGACAACGAAAATCAGGAGCAGCGGGAAGACCTGAACAAAAAAGGCCGAACTACCCGCGCCAGCAGCGGCCAGAAACATAAGCGAATTCATGCGATAATCCCCGCGAAAATATAATGGGAGCCCCGCG
>JBGSVG010000337.1:0-3460 GCA_041753095.1 Sphingorhabdus sp.
AACGCTGTCGAACTTGACGATGCCAGCAGGCGTGTTGCGACCGAACAAGGTGCCTTGCGGCCCGCGCAATACTTCGACGCGTTCCAGATCGAAAATCGGGAATCCCTTGAGGATCGGGTTTTCGAGGACAACATCGTCATAAACGAGGCTGACCGGTTGCGATGCGTTGAAGTCGAAATCGGTGTTGCCAAGGCCGCGGATGTAGAAGCGCGGGAAGGTGCGTCCGAACGAGGATTCGACGAGAAGGCTCGGCACGCGGCCCGAAAGGCCCCGAATGTCGACACCACCGGCAGAGACCGCATCGAGATTGTCGCCACGCAATGCGGTGATCGACAAAGGCACGTCCTGAAGGTTTTCTTCACGGCGCTGCGCAGTAACCACGATTTCGCCGAGGCCGGGGCCATCTTCGGCGGTTTCATCCTGCGCATAAGCGGCAGGCGCGATGAACAGGCTGGTGGATGCAATCGCAATGGCGACGCTGGATGTGACAGTTGAGCGGATGGAACGCATGAAATTTCTCCGGGTGACGAACAGGGAAATGAGAATCGGCAGTTTAGGTTGCGACTGAAAACGCATTTATGCTGCGGTGCGGAAGCGTTCAACAAAGCATTGCAGAAAAGTGACGTTTTCAAGTCACCTGTGGCGTTTGTGCACCTAGAAGCTCATTTCGTCATAGACGCGCGCAATGTCGCCATCCCACTCGCCATGATATTTGTCGAGCATCTGCTCGGCCACTGTTTTGCCCGAAGCAACGATTTCGCGAAGCGGGTCGAGATAGCCCGTCTCATTATCACCGCTGCTGTTGAGCTTGTTGCGCGCAGCAAGACCTGCTGACGAGATATCGAGGATTCGGCCGGCGAGATCGAGCAATTTGCCGCCGCCGGGAATTGGGGCGTTCAATGCTTGCGCGGGGACGGCATTACGCAACGTCTCGCGCTCTTCGATGGTCCAATGCTTGACCTCATCCCATGCCGCATCGAGCGCATTCTGGTCATAGAGAATACCGACCCAGAAAGCGGGGAGCGCACAAATGCGGTTCCAGGGGCCGCCATCGGCACCGCGCATTTCGAGGAAGCTTTTCAGCCGGACCTCGGGGAACGCGGTCGACATATGGTCTTCCCAATCGGCGACCGTGGGTTTTTCGCCCGGCAGGATCGACAGTTCGCCCTTCAGGAAATCTTTGAAATCCAGTCCCGAGGCATCGATATACTTGCCGTCGCGGTAGACGAAATACATCGGCACATTCAGCATGTAGTCGACATAACGTTCGTAGCCAAAATCCTTGTCAAACACGAAGGGCAACATCCCCGTGCGGTGCGGGTCTGTGTCGGACCAGATATGGCTGCGATAGGAGAGGAAACCGTTTGGCTTGCCTTCCAAGAATGGCGAGTTGGCGAACAAGGCCGTCGCCAGCGGTTGCAACGCAAGCGAAGTGCGGAATTTGTGCGCCATGTCGGCTTCGCTCGAATAATCGAGATTGACCTGAATGGTGCAGGTCCGCAGCATCATGTCGAGGCCCATGCTGCCCACACGCGGCATATGGCGCAGCATGATTTCGTAGCGGCCCTTGGGCATGATCGGTAGCTCTTCGCGCGTCTTGTCAGGCCATAGGCCTAGGCCCAGAAAGCCCTTGCCGGTCTTATCGCCAATAGCTTTGACCTGCTTCAGATGCCGTCCGGTTTCCGCGCAGGTTTGGTGGAGATTTTCAAGCGGCGCGCCAGACAGTTCCAACTGGCCAGCAGGCTCAAGACTAACCGCGCCGTCGGCACCTTTCAGCGCTATAACATTGTCGCCCTCATACACCGGTTCCCAACCGAATTCGGTCATCGCCATCAGCATATCGCGGATACCGCCGGGTTCGTCATAAGACGGTGCATGGTGGTCGTTACGGCAATAGACGAACTTTTCATGCTCGGTGCCGATGCGCCAGCGTTCCTTAGGCTTTTCGCCCTTGGCAATCGCTGCAATCAACTGATCGCGCGTCTCGATCACAGGATCGTTGCGATTCGAAACTGTTTTTGTGCTCATGGCGGCGGTTTAGAAATGTAACGGAGTCATTGCCAGCATTTTCAGCGGGTCAGTTGATCGTTGTCTGAAATGTAACCGCAAAGCTTGCGGCGCTCGCCATCGATGCGGTAGATACCGATATCGTGCTACCCGAAATCGACGCACCATAGGGATCGGTTTCGTCCGCTCCGGTGGCATTGTCGTCTTCAACCGTTGCCGCACCCGCACAATTTGTCCCCGAGCGCATGGATCCGGCGACATAGACGGTGTTCGCCGGAATAATGTCTGTCCCGAGTATGTTGGCCGCTATTCCGGGGCCGTTATTGGTGATCGTAATGCAGTAACGGATGGTCGCAGCAGGGAGCGATTTCGGATTGCTGCCGCTAACGCCATCGCTCAGCACCACGCTTGCCTTACTCACACTGATTGTCGCCGGTTGCGCGGTGATGACCAGATCAGATTCGAAAAAAGTACCTGTGTCGGCGTTGAGGCTGTCACAAATACTGAGCGTCCAGATGCCGTTGGCATTTTGCCCGTTGAATGCGCTCAGTGCCTGTAATGGCCGGAATGTGCGCTGATACGGCGGCACGATGGTGGCTGCGGTTGCCGTGTCGTTTAGCGTCGTATGCGTTGTAATCAATGCTGCTGCGCTGTCATCGTACAGCACATTGAAGTTATTCTGGGTGTCGGCGGTATTCTGGATCAAAGTAATCTGCGTTGCCTGTGGCGACAATAGGAACATCCGCAAATCGCCGCGATAGGTGTGCGACATCAGCACGCCAATGTTGACATCGGCAATGCTATATATTTCCGGAACATTGAAGGTCCTAATCAGCGGGTTCGTGCATGGTGTGGCGGTTTCATTCACCGTCCCATCAACTGTATTGGTGTAGCTGATTTGAGCTTGTGCCTTGACTGGTGCGTATAACGTCAGGAACGCCAATGGGACGGATACCAAAATCCGGACTGATTTGAGGAAAGCTTTTCCCATAAAGCCAATGCTGTGCACATTCCTCCGCATAACCGAGGTTTTACAGCAAATAGGTTAAATTGCCATTGCCGGAAATCTGGCGTTATCAGTGGCGCTGAAACACCAAAATTTCTACCATCTAGTCTCAAAAGCCCGCTGTCCGCTGAGGTTTAGAGCAAATTTCATTAACGATTATTCGGATGAGAATTGCGCCGTTCCAATGTAAAATCTTTCGAACTTTCTCCGCCAATATTAATTGAATTACCACTCGTTAACGATGCCTGTGTACGGAGCTATTGATGATTTAAGGCTGTGGTCCAGAAAGTTGTGATGTCGGAATTGAAAGCGCTTTTGCTGCGATTGGCGTGTGCGCTGATTATGCTTTGCGGCGTGATGGCCGCGCCAGCACAAGCGCAAAGCTGTGCGCCAGCGACCACCCAAGGAACGGCACCGGCAGGGTGGGAAACTTACTGCTGGCTGAAC
>JBGSVG010000338.1:0-3842 GCA_041753095.1 Sphingorhabdus sp.
CGGGTCCTGAATGAACTGATACGCCGGAACACCGACCGCCTGCATGAACACATGGTCGGTGCCGGACGTGTCGGCAGCGACAACGCGGCTTGCATCCATGCCAGCAAATGGCGAGAGCCATTCCTTGAGCAACGGCACAGCTGCGGCATTGCCCTCTGCGTAAATGCCGCGGAATTTGCCAGAGCCATTGTCCATGTTGAAATAGGCTTTGAGGTCGTTGTAGCCCGGCTGCGGAATGATCGGGTAACGGTAAGTCCAGTCGTAAAATGCTTCGAGACCATTGGGATCAGTACCCGCCTTCGGTTCACGGCGCGCGAGATATTTCTCTGTGTAAGCGCGGCTGCCGATCAGACCTTGCTCTTCGCCCGACCAAAGCGCGAAGCGGATCGTACGCTTGGGCGTGCCCATGCGCTTCAGGATTCGTGCAGCCTCCATAACCACCGCGCTGCCCGCCGCATTGTCGGTCGCGCCATCGCCCGCCACCCAGCTGTCGAAGTGCGCGCCTGCCATGACGTAGCCCGCTTTCGGATCACTGCCGGGAATTTCAGCGATGATGTTGTAGCCATTGCGGTCGCTGTCGTCGAAACGGACGTTGTTTTCGAATTCGATGACTGGCTTACGTCCCGTCTTGGTCAGGCGAACAAGACGGCGATAATCCTCGGCCGACAACTCGATACCCGGCAGGTTGAGCGTGCGCCCATTGCGGAAATTATAACCTGCACCATGCACCAGCTTGCCGTCGCGATACGACATCCGGACCCAGCCAATTGCGCCTTCAGCCTTCAGGAAGGCATCGAGCTTTTCGACAAATTCCACTCGCTTCAGCCGCGCGTTCAGTTCCTCGGGATCATATTCTGGCTGGTCGAACGCATCAAGTTTGCCCAATTCCTCGCTGGTCCAGCGGCGAAAAGCGGGCTTATCACCTTCTGAACCCGTGCCCGGCATCGAGATCATCACGATCTTACCCGCTAGCTTGCCTTTCCACTCGTCAAAATGGCGCAGCTTCGACATCGGCGCGACAATCACTTCGCCGGATAGCACACCGTTCGTCGGAGGCGTCCATGCGACCGGGATTGCGGTCAGTTGCAGCGGGCGCGGCACCGTCATCCGGGCACTCGACGAGATAATCTCCCATCCCCGCCCGAAATCAAACGCATCGCGGCGGACATTTTGCAAGCCCCAACCGGTGAACTTGTCGATAGCCCAAGCCTCGGCGCGGCGCATCGCGGGCGAGTTTGTAAGGCGCGGGCCGATATCGTCGGTCATTTCCTGCGCAAGGCTCATGACCTGCGAGCGGCTCATGCCCTCGTCGACAAGGCGATTGGTTTCATCGACCTGCGCAAAGGCAGGCATGGCGGTGGCAAGCGCAGTTAAAGACAGCGCGGCAAAATGCTTTCGAATCATAAAGCTCCCCAGCTTGGATGGTAGAGGGCACCATCCACGGCAGGGTCTGATATGCAAGCACCTGACGCTCGTTTTCTGCGAACGACATCAGGCTTCGGCGAACTATTTCCGGCCGAAGAGTTTTTCAACGTCGCTCAGTGCCAATTTCACCAAAGTTGCAACACATAAATTTGGCTGAATTGCGTGCTTTTTGCAAAAGATTATGTCTGATTTTACTATCGCCGATGTTACTTAATCGTAGATTTCAACTTGAACGCAAGCGCGGAACGTGCCCGTCTCACCCTCCTCACGATGCCAAATCTCGACCACAGTGTAGTAAGCGAAATAGCCGCCCACGTCCTTAGAAATGGTCTCACCCAAGCGAGGTATAAAGGCGAAATCGCCTTCAAAAAGCGGCTTTAACTCGTCTTTTCCATAAACTTCGACTTGCGGCATGATAGCCTCCTCAAAGTCATTCTGCTTTGATTATTGAATTGAAGCAATGGCGTCGAAAGCACACGCTCGCTGATCACGGTCTCCCTACCTATAAAATAATAAACTAAGTTATTCATTTTCTGCCAAAAAGTTTCTCAACTTCGTTCAAAGACAGCTTCACCCAAGTCGGTCGGCCGTGGTTGCATTGCCCGCTTCGCGGCGTGACCTCCATTTCGCGCAGCAACGCGTTCATTTCCGGGACCGATAGCACTCGACCAGCACGAACCGAGCCGTGGCAGGCCATGGTCGACGCGACATGGTCGATGCGTTCTTTCAAGGTCAGCGCCTCGTCGTAGGCAGCAAGATCATCGGCGAGGTCTTCGATCAATCCTCTCGCGTCGCCGCCGCCCAGCATCGACGGCGTCGCCCGCACCAACATCGCGGCAGGACCGAACCGTTCGAGGTCCAACCCAAATGCAGAGAGTTCTTCCGCCCGGGCCTCCAACCTGTCGCAAGCGGGTTCGTCGAGTTCGACGACTTGAGGCAATAGCAACGCCTGCGACGGGACCGAGCCGCCAGCCGCCGCCATCGCATTGCGCATCCGTTCGAGCACCAGCCGTTCGTGCGCGGCGTGCTGGTCGACAATGACCAAGCCATCTTCGGCTTCGGCAACGATATAGGTGTTCGCCACTTGCCCGCGTGCAACGCCGAGCGGGTGGCTGCGGCTTTCAGGTACAGCTTCGGCGGCTTCGGCAGCACGCCCCATAAGCGGGGCGAGGTCTTCATGCTGAATGGCAAAATCGGTTCGATGTTCGGCAAGTGACGGAAATGCCGGTCGGGCTGCATAATTGCCCTGATATGCGGTGTAAGGCGCAGTGAAAATATCGCCTTGCGCTGTCCGCACCGGTTCCTGCTGCCACGCCGCTAGCGCATCGGCAGCTGGCCTTTGAACAGAGCGAAATCCCGACTGGTCGAGTGCATGGCGCAGGCCCGACACGATCATGCCGCGGATTAGCGCAGGCTCGCGAAACCGGACTTCGGTCTTGGCTGGATGGACGTTCACATCGACTTCGGTCGGCGGCAGGTCGAGGAAAAGGGCCACAACGGCATGGCGGTCGCGCGCCAGCATTTCGGCATAGGCACCGCGTACCGCACCAATCAGCAAGCGGTCCTTCACCGGACGGCCGTTGACGAACAGGAACTGGTGATCGGCGACGCCGCGATTATAGGTCGGAAGGCTGGCGATGCCACCTAGCCGGATACCCTCGCGTTCGAAATCCAGACCGACGCTGTTGTCGATAAGTGCGCCGCTGGTGAGCGCAGCCACTCGCTCGGGCGGAGACATATCAGGCTGCACCGCCAGCACGCGCCGTCCGTCATGTTCGACATTAAAGCCGATGTCGGGCCGCGCCATCGCCAGCCGCTTCATGGTGTCCAGCGCCGCCGCATATTCGGCGCGTGGGCTGCGCAGGAATTTGCGACGGGCGGGGACATTGCCGAACAGATTCTCCACGCGAACGCGTGTTCCGGGCGGGATAGACGCGGGTCCCTCGCCGGTCAGCACACCATGATCGACAATCCTCGTCCAACCTTCAGCCCCGCTAACCCTGCTTTCCAGCGTCATTTTTGACACGCTTGCAATCGAAGGCAGTGCCTCACCGCGAAAGCCCAGGGTCGCTACCATCTCGATATCTTCATCAGGCAGCTTCGATGTCGCATGCCGCTCCAGCGCGAGCGCCATATCTGAAGGCGTCATGCCGCAGCCATCGTCGGTCACTTCGATCAAATCAATGCCGCCAGACGCCAGACGCACCGATATATTCCGCGCGCCCGAATCGATGGCATTTTCAACCAGTTCCTTCAACGCACTGGCGGGTCTTTCCACCACTTCACCGGCAGCAATCCGATTGACCAAATTTTCCGGGAGTCTTCTTATTGACATGCGCGTATTCCTAGCCCAAGCGCCGCTGGCAGGCGACTCCTTAATCGTTCGCATTCCAGCCAAATACCTGTTTTTAAAAACA
>JBGSVG010000339.1:0-16662 GCA_041753095.1 Sphingorhabdus sp.
CAATCAAAGAAGTGCAATCGGAGTAAAAGCAATGACCAGTAAGCTTAAACTACTCGTTGCCTGTTCGTCAGTGCCATTGGTTATGCTGTGCTCCGCACCAGCATTCGCGGCAGGGACGACGCAGGGAACTGGAATTACCAACACCGTGAACGTCAACTATCAGGTTGGCGGTGTTGCGCAAACACAGCAGACGGCAGGCGATACGTTCGTAGTTGACCGCAAGGTCCTATTCACGCTCGCCGAGTCGGGGAATGTGACGACCACTGTCAGCCCCGGCCAGACCACGCGTGTCACGACCTTCGTGCTGACGAACAGCGCGAATGATACGCTCGATTTCGTGCTTACGCCTTCGCAGATCGTAGGCGGCACCGCAGCACATGGCGGAACGGACGCATTCAACGTCACTAATCTGCTCGTTTGCCGTGACGCCAACACTGACGGGACCTGCGATGCCGCGCCGACGGCGACGTTAACGATCGATAACCTGATTGCAGACGCTAACACAACGATCCTCATCGTTGGCGACATCCCATTGACTGCTACAAACGGTCAGGTCGCAGGCGTAACGTTAAGCGCACAGGCGCGTAATAGTGCAGACGGTTCGGTCATAACTGCTGCGACTGACGCCACACCGAACGGTGCGGGTACAGTCGAAACAGTTTTCGCTGATGCCGCGAAATCGGGTAATGGCGGGACTTCTGCTGCACGCGACGGCATTGACGTTGCAACCGACGACTACACGGTTGCTGCAGCTGTGCTGAGCGTGTTCAAGTCAAGCCGCGTTATTTTTGACAATTTGAACGGTCCAAACACCAATGGCGACCCGACAAATCCGAAAAATATTCCCGGTGCAACTGTCGAATACTGTATTTCGGTGTCGAACGCTCCGGGTGGCGCTCTGGCGACAAACATCAACATTTCCGACCTCGTGCCGACCAACATGACATATGTTGCAAGTTCGATCAGGATCAACACGGCTGTAACGGATCCGGGATTGGTGACACAAACCTGCGGAACCGGATCTGCGGGCGGAACATTTGGCTCCAATACCGTGTCTGGCGCGTTGACCGATCTGTCTGGTGGACAGTCGCTCGGCTTAGCTTTCCGCGCGACAATTAACTAAAGAACAGAGGGGCGGCGTTCGGTTGGGCCGGCGTCGCCCTTTGCCACAATGGGTACGTTAACCAGATATATTATCAAATGCGCGGGTGCGCTGACGACAGGGATGCTCCTTCCTGTCGCCAGTCTACCTGCGTTTGCGCAAACGCAATCGCCAGTAATAACAAATACAGCCACAGCGGAATGGAGCGTCGGTAGCCAGACATTGTCCCGGATATCCAACACGGTACAATTCGCGGTCGAAAATACGCCGCCACCACCCCCTGTGCTGTCATTGTTACGTTTTTCCAAAGCCCCGGGCGCGTCGCCGACGAATTTGCCGCCGACGATCTGCACCGGTACGAACGGACCTGTCCCTGTCCAATTTGGCGGGGTCTATTCCGACCTGACCACCTCACCTGCGAGTCTTTTACCGGCAACAGCCATTCGTGCAGGCGAACCATTGGTGATTCAGGTCGAATCTGTGGCAAAAAACATCAACTCTGGCGCGATTGATACTTTCGATGTCATCATAAACACGCCCAATGGCGACAGAGAGCGCATTACGCTCACCGAGTCAGCAGCAAATAGCAGCATTTTTCGCGGGTTTATCAATACCAAGGCCGCGCCACCGCCAGCCATAGCTGGAGATTGCGCTTTATCGGTGAGCCCAGGCGACACAGTGAATGTGGAGCTGGATGATTCAACCACCGGTAGCAGCGTAGGCGCAGTCGATGTTGAGATATTGGTCGATCCATTCGGCTTGACGTTCGATAGCGGTGACGGGGCCCCTGTCAACGGGACAACCGTAACGATTATCGATACCGCCACCGGTTTACCGGCAGAGGTTTTCGGCGACGATGGCGTGTCTTCGTTCCCCAATATTATTGTTACTGGCACAACCGTCACTGACAGTAGCGGTAGAATTTATCCATTTACTACAGGCTTTTACCGTTTTCCATTCCTGCGCCAGGGAACGTACCGGCTGGTCATAACGCCACCCAACCCATACAGTTTTCCGTCGGTAGCGACGCCCGCAGAGTTGGCGGCATTGACCCGGCCTGATGGCGGCCCGTTCATCATTGCCCCCGGATCATATGGCGGTACGATTACATTGTTCGATCCCGCGCCGGTGAGGATAGATATCCCGCTTGACCGGCCCGGCGGGGCGTTAACGCTGAGCAAGGTTACCTCAACAGCTACGGCAATGCCGGGAGATGTTGTGCAGTACCGTATCTCAGTGCAGAATCCCGACAGGGTGCGGAACTCCGGTCAAATCACGGTGACGGACAATTTGCCTAACGCGATGCGTTTGCGCCAGAATAGTGTTCGTTATCAGGGTAATAGCATTATTCCCATAGTAGCGGCAGACGGCAGCAGTTTCACCGTAGCGCTGCCCCCGCTTGCCGCAGGTGCATCGGGTACACTCACATATTTGGCTGAAGTGCGCCAAGACGCACGGCCCGGAAACGCGCTCAACCTTGCCTCGGCTGCCGACAATCGCGGTGCGACCAGCGGCACCGTGGACGCCGCTATACGGATCGTCCGCGACGGGATTAGCGAACGTTTCACGCTTGTCGGACGCGTCACCGAGGGTGGTTGCACGATCGATCCACGCAAGACTAAGGGCATTCCGGGTGTTCGCGTCATGCTTCAGGATGGCGCTTACACCGTCACGGACGAGGATGGACGCTATCACTTCGAAGGCCTCATTCCAGGCATTCATGTCGTTCAGGTCGACCCTAACAGCTTCCCGCTTGATCAAGCGCCAGTTGACTGTGCTCAGAATACGCGCAGCGCAGGCAGCGCCATTTCGCGCTTTGTCGAAGGACGCGGCGGGAGCATGAAACGCGCCGATTTCCGGGCAGTCCAAACCGCCCCGCGTATCGACACCCGCAAGGCAGCACAGCCTCTACCACTGGTGTTAACCGATCCACAGGCGGCTGGCGCGGACCGCGACTGGTTTGCGGGGCAAGAGCCCGGTACCGGCTTCCTTTTTCCTGACATTGACCAAAATCCACGCGTCAAATCGATCCGCGTTGCAGTGAAATACCGCGCGGGGCAGACTGTTGAGCTGCTGGCCAATGGCAAAACGGTCGACCCGCTCAATTATGATGGCAGCAAGAAAAGTGCCGACGGACAAATTCTGGTCGCGATCTGGCGAGGCGTCGGCATCGAATATGGTGCCAACACGCTAACGGCAAAAATCAAGGATGCAGCTGGGACCGTTGTCGAAACCCTCGAACGCAGCGTCTATTTTGCCCATGCGCCCATGAAGGCGCAGTTCCTTAAAGATCAGTCTGTGCTGGTTGCTGACGGTGTCACGCGTCCGCGCATCGCGGTACGCCTCACCGACCGCATGGGTAAGCCCATCCAGCATGGTTCTGTAGGCGATTTCAGCGTCACTGAGCCCTATCGCCCTGCGGTAGAGGTCGATGCAGAGCAAGCCCGTCAATTGTCCGGGCTTGAGCGTGCAGCGCCCGTCTGGCGCGTGCAGGGTGACAATGGCATCGCCTATATCGAGCTGGAACCAACAACTGCGTCGGGAACCGTTGCCGTCAGCTTCAGTTTCACCGATGGCGAAGTCCGCCGCGAACAGCGTGTCGAGACTTGGCTTGACCCAGGCGACCGTCCGTGGACCGTTGTCGGCTTCGCTGCTGGGACCGTTGGTTTCAACAAGCTTGAGGAAGGCCTGGAAGAACTTGTCGGCGACGATGACCAGCTCAATGTCGATGGCCGCATCGCGCTTTACGCCAAGGGCCGCGTCACGGGTAAATGGCTGATGACGATGGCCTATGACAGCGACAAGAAGGAAGATGAAACCCGCTTTGCCGGTACCATCGACCCGCGTCGTTATTACACGATTTATGCCGACCGCACCGACCAGCGGTATGACGCTGCCTCGGTTCGTCGCCTGTACCTCAAGCTTGAACGTCCGCAATTCTATGCGCTGTTTGGTGATTACCAGACCGGTATCGATGAACCAGAACTGGCGCGTTACCAGCGCTCGTTCAATGGCGTGAAGGCCGAGTTTCGCAACGATGAAGTTCAGGCGACCGCCTTTGGTTCGGATACGCCAACCCGTTATCGCCGCGACGAAATTCAGGGCAACGGCCTGTCCGGACCCTATGCACTGGGCGCGCGAGACATCATCGCCAACAGCGAGCGCATTACGCTGGAAACCCGCGATCGCCTGCGTTCGGACCGGATTATCGACCGCAAATCGCTGTTCCGTCATATCGACTATGACATCGACTATCTCGCCGGAACGCTACGCTTCCGCGAGCCTGTCCTGTCACGCGGTAGTGGTCTCGACCCGCAGTTCATCATCGCAGAATATGAAGTCGATGGCATCGGCAAGCGCGTTGCCAATGCCGGCGGACGTGTCCGCTGGACCAGCGCCGACCAGAAGCTACAGATTGCTGCTACCGGCATCCACGACGAAAGCGACACAAGCAAGACCGACCTGCTTGGCGCGGACATCGTCTATCGCCCCGGTGCCGGCACAGAAATCCGCGCCGAGTTCGCTGGGTCGACCGGCGAGGCCAACGCATCGAGTACGACACCCGGCGCCGGCGGGGCCACAGCATGGCTGGTGGAGGCTGAGCACCATGATGAGAAGTTCGACGTCCTTGCCTATGTCCGCGAACAGCAGGCAGGCTTCGGCGTCGGCCAGACCAACCGTTCGGAAGTCGGTACGCGCAAATTCGGTGTCGATGGCCGTGTGCGCCTGACCGAAAAGCTTTCGGCGTCGCTCATCGCCTATCAGGAAGAATTTTTTGGCAATGACGCGCGCCGCCGTGCCGCGATCGGCGAACTTGAATATCGCGATGGCGACACAACCCTGCGCGCGGGCTTTACGCATGCCAACGACAAACTCTCAGACGGCACAACCAACCAGTCTAGTTTGGCCAAGCTTGGCGCATCGCAGAGACTGTTCGGCGGCAAGCTAGAGCTTTCGGCGCAAACTGAATTTGCGCTGGCCGATCAGGACGAAAGCGTCGACTTCCCTGCGCGTCACAGCGTATCGGCGCGCTACGCAATCCGCTCGGACGTTGCGCTGGTCGCAAGCTATGAAATTGCCAAGGGCGAAAATATCGACGCCCGTACCGCCCGTCTCGGCTTTGACGTTGCACCGTGGGCAGGTGGCCGCATCCTCGCCAGCGCCAATCAGCAACAAATTACTGAATTCGGCCCACGCACATTTGCTGCTTATGGCCTCGCCCAGTCTTTCAAGATTAGCGAAAAATGGTCAGCCGATGTCACACTTGACGGCAACAAGACACTAAGCGGCTTCAGCCGTGCCGACGTCGTCAACCCCCTGCAGCCAGTCGCCTCGGGCGGCTTCCTGGGGAGCGATGGCAGCCTGACCGAAGACTTTACCGCCGTAACTGCCGGTGCCACCTATCGCGGCGAACGCTGGAGCTGGACAGGCCGCGCTGAATATCGCGATGGCGAGACTACCAACCGCTATGGCGTGACCACAGCAATCCTGCGCCAGATTGGCGAAGGCCGTGCCGTAGGCGGAGCATTCAGCTGGTTCCGCGCCAAGGAAAATGGCGGTGCAAGCACCACTACCGCGCAAGCCGAAATCAGCTGGGCGCATCGCCCCGCCGACAGCCAGTGGTCGTTCCTCAACAAGACCGAATTTCGTTATGACGCGGTTCGCGGTGCAGTTGCCGGTCAAGCAGGTCCTATTGGCGGCGCTCCGCTAAATATCGATGGCGACGCGAAATCGCGGCGCGTCATCAATAGTCTGTCGGTGAATTATACACCGATTTACGAGGATGATGGCAACTTCATCGAGCGTGGCGAATATGCTTTCTTCTGGGGCACGCGCTACGCAACCGACCGCTTTGGTCAAGACGACGTCAAGGGCTGGAGCAACGTGGTTGGCGCAGACCTGAAGTTCGACCTGAGCGACGTTGCCGACATTGGCGCCGCAGGAACCGTACGCATCGGCACCAATGGCAAGAACATCGCTTATTCTGGCGGCCCGGTACTCACCGTGACGCCATTCAAGAACGCCAATATCTCGCTGGGCTATAACATCATCGGCTTCGAAGACCGCGATTTTGAAGAAGCGCGCTATACCCGCTCCGGCCCGTTCGTGACATTCAAGCTGAAGTTCGACCAGACCAGCCTTGCCGGCTTCAAGTTTTAGTCGGCAAACAGCAAAACAGGCGTTTCAATCAACTTTTTGAGCGCCTGCACATAGCTCGCAGCGTCCCAGCCATCGACAACACGGTGATCGCAGCTGATCGACAGGTTCATCAATTTGCGCGCCTCGATGGAATCGCCGACAAACATCGGTCGCTCAACTATCTTGTTAGGGCCGATTATAGCCACCTCAGGGCGGTTTATGACCGGCGTAGTGGCGATACCCCCCAAAGGCCCCAACGACGTCACTGTGAGCGTCGAGCCTGACAATTCGTCACTTTTTGCCGTACCGTTGCGCGCAGCATCAGCCAGACGGCTAATTTCCATCGCCAATTGCCAGATATTCCGGTCCTGCGCATCGCGGATAACTGGAACCATGAGGCCCGCGTCAGTCTGCGTTGCCATACCAAGATGGACAGCACCGTGGCGGGTCACAATGCCATTTTCATCATCAAAACGCGCATTTATCATCGGGAATTGGGGAATAGTTTTGCAGATGGCGACGATCAGCATCGGCAAAAGCGTTAGTTTGGGCTTTTGCCCACGATTGGCGTTCAAATCCGCACGCATCGCTTCGATGGCGGTGACGTCTATTTCCTCGACATAGGTGAAATGCGGAATGTGGCGTTTAGATGCAGCCATATTATCGGCAATCCGGCGGCGCATGCCGATGACCTTGATGGCCTCATCGTCGCGCTTTGCCGAGCTGTGTGGCGCGCGGTAACCCTGCCCTGCGCCATAGCTCAGATACGCATCCAGATCCGAATGCCGTACATGTCCACCTGAAGTCTTGACGTCAGTCAAATCTACCCCAAGGTCCTTTGCACGGGCACGCACGGCGGGCGACGCAGTGATGGGCGCATGCTCCTGAGGCTTAGGACTTTCCTGCATTTTCTGTTCCGGGACGATTGCCGCAACAGGGGCGGCAACCGGTTCCGGCGCCTGTGGCACTTCGTCTTCAATTGCGGCGGCTGCAACGGGTTCGGCTTTAGCGGCGGGGACATCATGACTGACGTCACTGACGTCACTCGTGGTCTCGATTTCGACAAGCATCGAACCAATGGCTATTACGTCGCCTTCGTCGCCAGCGACTTTGGTCACAATACCTGCAACCGGGCTTTCCATTTCCACCGTTGCCTTGTCAGTCATCATGTCAGCAATCGGCTGGTCTTCGGAAATGCTGTCGCCGACTTTGACGTGCCACGCGACAATCTCCGCTTCGGCGATGCCCTCGCCGATGTCAGGCAGGTTGAATGTGAATTTAGCCATCAGCTCAGTCCTTCATGATCTTGTCAAAGGCACGCGCGAGGCGCACCGGGCCAGGGAAATAGGCCCATTCGAGGCTGTGTGGATAAGGCGTGTCGAAACCTGTCACCCGCTCGATTGGCGCTTCGAGATGGTAGAAGCAGCGCTCCTGAACTTGCGCCGCGAGTTCCGCGCCGAACCCGCTGGTGCGGGTCGCTTCGTGCACCACCATACAGCGGCCCGTTTTCTTGACCGAAGCCTCAATGGCCTCGATGTCGAGCGGCAACAATGTCCGCAGGTCGATAATCTCGGCATCGATACCTTGCTCGGCAACAACCGCCTTCACAACATGCACCATCGCACCGTAAGTGAGCACAGTAACCGCCTGCCCTTCACGAACAATGGCAGCTTTACCAAGCTCAATCCGATAATAGTCCTCCGGAACCGCACTGCCCTCGTGCTTGGACCAAGGCTCCACCGGGCGATCATAATAGCCGGTGAACGGGCCATTGTAGATACGCTTGGGTTCAAAGAACACGACCGGGTCATTGTCCTCGATCGCCGCGATCAGCAAGCCCTTGGCATCATAAGGCGTGGCCGGAATCACCGTCTTTATGCCGCAGATATGCGTGAACAGGCTCTCAGGGCTTTGGCTATGCGTCTGTCCGCCGAAGATTCCGCCGCCGAATGGCGAGCGAACCGTCATTGGGCAGATGAAGTCATTGGCCGAACGGTAGCGCATTCGCGCCGCTTCGCTGACCAGCTGGTCAAGGCCCGGATAGATGTAATCGGCGAACTGGATTTCCGGAACGGGGCGCAAGCCATAAGCCGCCATGCCGACGCCGACGCCGATGATACCGCATTCAGTAATCGGCGTGTCGAAAACCCGGGTTTTGCCATGCTTTTTCTGCAAGCCGGCAGTCGCCCGGAAAACGCCACCGAAATAGCCTACGTCCTCACCCATAATGACGACGTCGGGGTCGCGCGCCAGCATGACGTCCATGGCGCTGTTAATCGCCTCGATCATGTTCATCGTTTTGATGCTGCTCTCGGGCATCAGCGCGCCTCCCATTCGGGACCAAATTTGTCGTGCTGCTCCTCAAGCATTTGCTCGCATTGTTCCTTGAGATGCCAAGGCATTTCCTCGAACACATCTTCGAACATGGTTTCGAACGGGTGATGCAGGCCATGACCCAATATCCCGTTCTGTTCGGCCTCCTTTTGAGTTGCCTTCACCGAGTCCGATAGTTCTGTAATCAAAGCCGAATGCTGTTCTTCGCTCCATTCACCGAGCGCAATCAGGTGCTTTTTCAATCGGTCAACAGGGTCACCCAATGGCCACAGAGCATATTCCTCAGCCGCGCGATATGCGTTCGGATCGTCCGACGTTGAGTGCCCTTCGCCGCGATAAGTGAAATACTCAATCAAAGTCGGACCGTTATTGGTTCGCGCCCGGTCCGCCGCCCACTGCATGGCGGCGTAGACCGCCAGCGCATCATTACCGTCCACCCGCAACCCGGCAATGCCATAGCCAATTGCGCGAGCAGCGAACGTCGTTCTCTCGCTTCCGGCGAAACCGGAGAAGGAAGATATCGCCCATTGGTTATTCACAACCTGAAAAATAACCGGCGCGTTGTAAACGGCAGCAAATGTCAGTGCGCTATGGAAATCGCCTTCTGCCGTTGAACCATCACCGCACCAGACAGCCGCGATGCGCGTGTCCGCCCGCGAAGCCGAAGCCATCGCCCACCCCACGGCCTGCGGATATTGCGTCGTCAGATTCCCCGAAACGCTGAAAAACCCGTAATCCTTGGCCGAATACATGATCGGCAGCTGACGGCCTTTCAACCGGTCGCCGCGGTTCGAATATATCTGGTTCATCATGTCAACCAGAGGATAATCTCTAGTTATAAGAATGCCTTGCTGACGATAGCTCGGAAAACACATGTCATCACGGTGCAGCGCCATGGTGGTCGCCACAGACGTCGCTTCTTCACCGAACGATTTCATGTAGAAGCTCGTTTTGCCCTGCCTTTGTGCGCGGAACATCCGATCATCGAAGGCGCGTACAGTGAGCATCTTACGCAACATCAAGCGTAACTTGTCGGGATCGAGGCCGGGATTCCAGCTTCCCTTTGCCTGACTGTCGTCGTCCAAAACGCGCACAAGGCCGTAAGCTAGCGGATGAATATCGGCAGGTTGGACATGCTCGTCAGGACGCGTGATCTCGTCGACGGGTGGCACCACGACATCGCTAAAGTCCGCTACATCTCCCGGACGAAATTTCGGTTCAGGTATGTGCAAATGCAATGGAGCAAGATTGTCCTTTGGGCGCTGCATTATCTTGCTCTCCTCGCTCCTGTGGCCACATCCGACTCACCAATAATATTGTCAGCGATTGTTATATTATTTCAAGCGATGCTTTAGGTCAATATCATTGACCTATATCGCGCCTTAAACCGCAACAGGCGCGGAAATATGGGCTTGTGGTGTGTAATCCAGCACCTCAAAATCTTCGATAGCGAAGTCAAAAATACTGGATGGTGTCCGTAATAATTTCAACTTGGGCTCGCCTGCCGGCGTTCGGCCGAGCTGCTCCTCGACCAACTCGGCGTGATTTAGGTAAAGGTGCACATCGCCTCCCTGCCAGATCAGCTCTCCAGCCTCATAGCCGGAAACAGCAGCCAGCATCCTGGTCAGCAACGCTGCCGAAAACGCATTGAACGCAAAGCCCAATCCCAGGTCGCAAGAGCGCTGAAACAAGATACAACTCAACACACCATCGGCGACATGAAACTGGTATGTTTTATGGCATGGTGGCAACGCCATCTGGTCGAGTTCGGCGACGTTCCAGCCTTCGATAATATGGCGCCGCGATCCGGGATTGCTTTTCAGACCCTCAACTAGGGCACTAACCTGATCGATGCCCTTATCCGCGCGGCGATACAGCCCCTCGCCTACGGAAACATATTTGGGCCAATTAACCCATTGTGCGCCGTAAACCGGCCCTAAATCGCCCCATTGCTCGGCAAATTCCGCACTTTCGACAATGCGCGCTTCAAAATCTTCCTGCGATATATCGCTTCCAGTTTCGCGGCGGTAACGGTCGAGCGGCCAGTCTGTCCATATCCTCACCTTCGGCTGCAACAGCGGCCGGATATTGGTGTTTCCGGTCAGGAACCACAGCATTTCGCGCGCGGCAGTCTTCCAGAACACGCGTTTCGTGGTGAGTAGTGGTACTGCATCATCCGCCAGCGAAAAACGCATTGTTGCACCAAAAAGTGCCTTAGTCCCGACCCCGGTCCGGTCACGCTGCAACGTGCCCTCGTTCCATATCCGCCGCATCAGCGACAGATATTGCTCTTCATAATGCGGTATTTCTCCCATGTGCCGACGCTAGGGCGCACCGATGATTCTGGCAACTGCTGCAAATGGTCTTGAAAGCCAAAAATACGCCTTCTATATCGCACCCCTGCTCTCGTGGCCGTAGGCCTGAAGAGTACCGGTCGGGAAATAGCTCAGCCTGGTAGAGCACTGCCTTCGGGAGGCAGGGGCCGGAGGTTCGAATCCTCTTTTCCCGACCATTTTTCCGTTTGCCAACAATGGCAAATGGTGTCTTTGCAAACACTCCCTTAACCATTCCTTGAGGTTCTCTGGCTATCGCGAGCCTTATGCATGCGCGCATAGTCATTGTTGACGATCGTTCGACCAATTTACGCGTTTACGCGCAATATGTGGCGATGATGGGTCCGGAGTTTTCCGCCAAATGCTTCCACAGCGCTGTGGAAGCATTGGAATGGCTGGAAACCGAGCATGCCGACCTTTTAATCGTCGATTATCGCATGCCGCAAATGAACGGCGCCGAGTTCATTACCAAAATCAGAGAACGTACGGTCGGCGCGCATATTCCCGCCATCATGATTACGGCCCGCCAGGATCGCGAGTGTCGCATCAGCGCATTGGATGCCGGCGCCACCGATTTTTTACAAAGTCCCGTTTCGCACATAGAGTTTCGTGACCGGGCGCTGCTACTGCTTGGTCAGCATTACAAGCAGATTGAACTCAAACAGTCTCTGGCCAATAACAGGGCGGCTGCCGAGACCGATGACGAGGAACGCGCCGGAAAATCGATGCTCGAACAGATCATCGACACCACACCAATATTAATTAACGCAACAGACCGGAACGGCAAATTCCTGTTCCTTAATTCATATCAAGCTGCACTTTTTGGACGCCAGCCCGACCAATTGGTTGGTCATTCAATAAATGAAATAATGGAACCCGATTTGGTCCAGCGCGAAACGCGCCGCAACAACGTCATTCTTGAAACCGGTATCTCGATTCCCAATTACGAAGAGAAGTTTGTAAGCGAAGGCGTCGAGCTCATTTTTCACTGCAACAAGTCTCCTTTGCTCAACAAAGATAATCAGACAATCGGGATTTTGACCACTGGTCTCGATATCACTGCGCGCAAATTTGCTGAAGAGCATCGGACTCACCTTGCACTGCATGACATGCTTACGGGGCTGCCCAACCGCACGCTGCTGGCAGAACGGATGCGTTCAGCGATTGATGAAAGCAACGCGACTGGCCGAGGCGCCGCTTTGCTGCTGCTGGACCTCGATCGTTTCAAGGTCATCAATGATACCAGAGGTCACCAGACCGGCGATATGTTGCTGCGCCAGGTCGCAGAACGCATAAGCGCTGCCATTGACAGCAATGGTTTCGCCGCTCGCATCGGCGGCGACGAATTTGCCATCGTACTTCGGGGGCTCAATGACCAGAACGATGTAGCGCGTGCCTGCGCCAAGGTGCTGTCCAAAATTGGCGAGCCTTATTCGATTGGCGGCGTTGAGCAGTTGATCGGTGCCAGCATCGGCGTTGCGCTCATTCCTGAGGATGGCACATCGGCGGATGAGCTACTGAGATTAGCAGACCTTGCGATGTACGAGGCAAAGTCGTCTGGCAGAAATTGCTACTGCTTTTTCTCACCGAGGATGAACCAGGTTGCTCAACTGAATGCTGGCGTCGAAGCCGACTTGCGCGATGCTCTGAACAATGAGCAGCTATTTCTCGAATATCAGCCCATCGTCGACGCAATCACCGGCGAATATGTCGGGCTGGAAGCTTTGTTGCGCTGGAACCACCCGGTTCGAGGGCGTCTGGTTCCTGCAGACTTTATCCGCGTCGCCAATGATTCCGGATTGATCGGGCGCATTGGCCAGTGGGTTGTCGAAAATGCATGCAGGCAGATCGCGGCGATTGCCAAAGAGGGCATCATACTTCCGCATGTAGCAGTAAATGTTTCGCCCAAGCAGTTTCAATATGCATCGATGTCTGACGACATATTGGAAAAGATTGCAAAATACGGAATAGCACCGGGTAAATTCGCCATCGAAATCACCGAAGAGCTTCTGCTCGACCATAGCCAGGAAGTACATGATCAGCTTGCCGTTTTGCGTGCCGGTGGCGTTGGTATTTCGATCGACGATTTTGGTACCGGATACTCGTCACTACAATATCTACGTGATCTTCCCGCCTCGCGCTTAAAAATCGATCAGACGTTCATTGCGCGCATAGAGCAATCAGCGGCCGACAGGGCGATAATTTCAACCATCGCTCATTTAGCGCACGCGCTCGACATGCGCGTCGTTGCCGAAGGCGTCGAAAATGAAGCGCAGCTGGCCCTGCTCCGCGCCTCAGGCTGCGATGAAATGCAGGGCTATCTTTTAGGCAGGCCTTTGTCGGTCGCCGATTTGCGCGCATTGTTTCAAAATAGCGACGCAAAATTTGAAATGGTTTCACAATGAGAGCGTTTTTCAAGGGTCTGAGAGGCGAACTTTCGCCTGAACAGGAGATCCTGAGAAATCGCCTCGTCATGGGCACTGTGTCCGGATTTGGGTGCTATTTCTTTGCCTTTGACGCGATCATCTTTTCTGCGTTTTTCGCGTACCTGTCGTCTAACGCCGCGCTCTATGTGATGCAAAGGCATAATATTTGGCGCGCAGAGGAGCGTTGGTTTGCCGCGATAATATTAGACGTGATGATGGCGTTCGCGGTGATGTTGCGTGAGCCTGAGCACATGTCCATTTTTTACCCTATCATATTGTGGATGATATTGGGCAACGGCTTTCGGTACGGAATCAAATGGCTATTCGTTGCGGCTTTTCTATCGGCGATCACATTCGGTATCGTCGTATTCTCCACAGCATACTGGCAGCAGAATTTTTCACTGGGCATGGCGCTCGCGCTCGCGTTGATTGTCATCCCTGCTTACTGTTCCACGCTGATCAAGAAAATATCACATGCCAAAGAGCAGGCAGAGATGGCCAGCAAAGCAAAGAGTTATTTCCTTGCGAGCGTCAGCCATGAATTACGCACACCATTGAATGCCATCATAGGCTATGGCAATCACCTGCGCCAATCCGACATGCCGCGAGGACAAAAGGAAATGGTCGAAGCCAGCGTACTTGCCGGCGAACATCTGCTCCATCTAATCGAGCAACTGATAGAAGTCGCAAAAACCGGCACGGGGTCTGCACAGGTAAAGAACGCTACATTCCGTCCGACCGACTTAATTACGGAAATCCGGGACATCATGGCCGTCCGTGTCGAGGAAAAAGGTCTGGCGATCCATCTGCAGGCTGAGCCCCTCAGCGACCGGCTAATCGATGGCCCAAGCGACGTCATCCGCAACATTTTGCTTAACCTAGTCGGCAACGCTGTAAAATTCACCGAGGCCGGCTCTATCTCCATTAACAGCGGATTGGGTTCCAGAAGCGGCCAGCACTACATCTGGTTCACCGTTGCCGACACCGGTATCGGAATTGCAGATGGCGCAATGGAAAGAATATTCCAGCCATTCCAGCAGGCTGACGACACTGTGATGAACCGTTTTGGCGGAACCGGCCTCGGGCTATCGATCTGCAAGCAACTTGTAGAGCAAGTCAATGGCAACATCTCTGTCGAAAGCGGTATCGGTCAAGGAAGCAAGTTCCGTATTGAGGTCCCTGTCCAAGCTGTTATCGAGCAAGTGCCTGACGGTGACACCAGCGGGGCTGCAATCATCCATATTCTGTCATTTGGCGGAATAAAGCCTGGTCTATTGGCGAGTGCCCAATCACAGGATAATTTCATTGTTCGACATGTCCCATGTCAAAGCGCTGCTGAATTTGAAGCTGCGTTGGTTAGCCTCGACCTTGATGGTGTTAGCGTCGCACTAATTTCTGAAGAGCTGGCAAGGCAAATAGGCCCAGACAGTTCGATCTGGGATTGTTTCATCAAAGCTGAAATTGCACCAGTCTTGGTCGCGGAAAGCGAAGAGGTGGATATTGAAGAAATCTCACTCCGTGCCGCATTCGCCTCTGTGTTGCCGGCAGCGCCAAATTTTGCCGAGCTGAGAAGTGCAATCCGGATAGGCTGCTCCTTTTCCCGACAGTTCAGGTTGCCGCACGAAGACAATACGCCTGCCGTTTCGCTTTACAAGCCAAGGCGGGTACTGGTCGCCGACGACAACCGAACGAACCGCAACGTGCTCGCTGCTATTCTTGAATCGGCCGGCCACGACGTCATCATGGTGACAGATGGTGACGAGGCGCTTGAGGCCTTGGACAAGGGCGGGATCGACATCCTTCTTCTGGATATAAATATGCCGCGACTGAACGGCATCGATGCATGTTCGATGTGGAGACAAATTGAAGGTGGTCGCGAGCATATTCCAATTATTGGGGTTACGGCAGATGCTACCGCGGAAACCGAACAAAAATGCCGGAATGCGGGAATGGATCTGCGGATCACAAAACCGGTCGATGCAAAATTATTACTGGCCTCGATTGAGCATTATTGCGATGCAGGGTTGCCTGATGCGAACGGAAATGCCGTCTTGGACGACCCGATGGATGTCGTTGTACCGATTAACGGCGCGCACAAAGTTCGGAATAGTGCCATTGATCCGGTGCAGCTGGATTATTTAAGGTCAATCGGGGACCAAGCATTTGTCGAAAGCATGGTCGAAGGTTTTTTTGAGGACATAAGCCAAACGCTGACGCCTTTACGACTATCCGTAAACGACTGTGACGTTGCGGAGTTCCGGTTCTGTGCACATGCGCTGAAGAGCTCTGGAAATAATATGGGTGCGAAGCGACTGGCAGAACTATGTGGTCGGCTGGAACGCATAACTGAAGCCGACTTTTCGCAACATCGCGATGCCTATCTGCAAAAGATTGAAACCGAGCTCAAGCTTGCTGTGGATGCGCTGAAAGAAAATACCAGCGTTGCGACGCAGGCGCCTGCTATAGCGCTATCGCGCTAACAGGTTTCAGGCTTCGCTGAATACGGCGCTCCTGTGCGTCCGCCAGACGCTCCATTTTCCTCACATCTGCGTCAGTTAGCGACATAGCCGTTTCTGCCCAGATATTGGTTATTCGCAGCAATTCCTCAAGCTCAACGGGCGTGGAAACCCGGCGAGCGAGATACACCGCGCGCTCAGCCGCAAAGCGCTGCTGGTTGCGCTGGCAATATTCCACAATAGCAGCCTCACCTTGGCCGTCATCGACCAACACATCGACAATACCCAAAGCATAAAGCTCTTCAGCGGTGTGAATTTTGCCTTCGAGTATAAAATTTTCTGCCATTTTGCGGCCGACACGGCGCACAAGGAAGCTGTAAGCGCCCATTCCGGGGAAGAGGTTAAAGATGATCTCGGGTAGGCCCAGTCGCGCGCTCCGCTCAGCTACCAATATGTCAAATGCCAGTGCGTGTTCGAAACCACCGCCAAGTGCGTCACCTTGAACGAGTGCCATGGTAATAATAGGCGCACCAAAGCCGTGGCTATTGGCATGCTGCATACGCACGCATGTCTCAGCATATTTGCGCATCGCAGCAAGATCACGCGTTCTTATGCATTCGGCGAAATGCCGTAAATCTCCGCCGAGATTGTAAATTCCCGGTGTTTTTGACCCGCATACAAAATACCGCAAATCATCGGGCCCACCATTTGCAGGCATCGCATAATTGTTACCAATCCAGTCCTGCACCTGCTGGATTTCGGCACCAAGGCTATATGTATAGCTGGGCCGACCATTTTGGTTCATGAAGCACCAGAATATCTTATCCTGCTGATCATGCCGGACGATAATTTCACGAAAATTTCGACCCGTT
>JBGSVG010000340.1:0-2438 GCA_041753095.1 Sphingorhabdus sp.
GCGCTGGTTCATGCTGTCCGACAGCCCGCCAGAGCGCGATCTGGAATGGTCCGAAGCGGGAATCGAGGGCTGCTGGCGGTTCGTGCAACGCTTGTGGCGTTTGACCGGACAGGTCAGCGGCGCAGTCGGCGCAGACAAAGCATTGGGCCGCAAAACGCATCAGGCGATTGCAGGCATTGGCGCGGATATCGAGGCGCTGGCGTTCAACAAGGCCGTCGCCAAGATTTACGATCTTGCCAATGCCATCGAAAAAGCGGCACCGTCGGCATCGCGCGACGCCGCAATCCGCACGATTTTATTACTGTCCGCGCCGATGGTTCCGCATCTGGCTGAGGAGGCATGGACGACGTTAGGTGTCAATATGGGCGGCGGCCTGATCGCTGATGCATCATGGCCTGAGGTTGATCCGGCATTGCTCGTCGAGGACGAAGTGACAATCGCGGTGCAGGTCAAAGGCAAGCTGCGCGATACTTTGACGGTGGCCAAAGGTTTGCCGCAGGACGAAATGCAGGCGCTTGCGCTGGCCAGCCAAAAAGTCCAGCATGCCATCGACGGTGCGGAAATCCGCAAGGTCATTGTTGTCCCCGACAGGCTGGTCAATATCGTCATATGAAACGCTTTTTTGCCCCCGCTTTGCTTGCCCTGATGCTGTCTGCCTGCGGGTTGCAACCGCTCTACAGCGGCGGTTCCAAAGGTGCGGTGGCAAGCACTTTGGGTGCAGTTACCGTGGAGCCCATTCAAGGCAAAAATGGCTGGTTGATGCGCAATGCACTTAACGACCGGTTGGGGTCACACGCTGGAAATGTTGCCCGTTTCCGGCTGGTTGTGGCGCTCGATGTCCAGATTGAAGGTTTTGGTGTCCGTACCGATGATACGGTTACGCGCGAGCGCCGTACCTTGCGCGCCCGCTATCAACTGGTTTCCGTCGAAACAGGCGAAACCGTGCTTGATGCCACTGCCGGATCCGACGCCGGGATCGATGTGGTCAGCTCCGAATATGCAACCATCGCTGGTGAGAACAGCGCGCTTGAAAATCTCACGCAAAAGGTTGCAGACCAGATTGTGACCCGACTTTCGCTCTACGCCCGCGGCGAATGAGCAGCCCCAAGGAACGCAATTTCATCGGCGCGATTACTGCGCGCACCGACATCCGGCTATTCTTCATATTCGGTCAGGATGAGTCGACTGTGGCTGACATTGCCGCGCAAATGGCCGGGCAGCTTGGTGGCGCAGAACGCGTCGATATCGATAGCGATCAAATCAAGGGTGACCCCGCATTGCTCGCCGACGAAGCATCTTCCCTGTCGCTATTCGGCGACAAACGCTATGTCCGGCTGAATTTCCGGCGCGAAGAAGGGCTGGCGGCAGTAGAGAATCTGCTGGCGCTGGACAGTGATGCCAATCCGGTTATTGCCACCGCCGGAAACCTTACCAAAGCAAGCAAGCTGCGCAAGCTGGTCGAAGGTCATCCACGCGCCATGGCGCACATCTGTTACCTGCCCGAAGAGGGCGATGCTGCCGCTGCGGTCATGGCCTATGCGGCAACGGTCGGACTCAAACTGGATCGCAGTCTGGCAGCGCGGATCTCCCGCTACACCGGGCAAGACCGCAAGCTGGCGCAGGCAGAGGTCGAAAAGCTTTCATTGTATTACGACGCCTCACCGCAACGCCCGGCCACAGTCGAAGTTGCTGCTTTCGAGGCGCTTTCTGCAGAAACCGGCGAGGAAAATGTCAGCGGCCTGGTTAATCAGGTAATGGGCGGCGACTTGCGTGGCACGGGGCGCGAACTGGTCGATGCGCGCAATATGGGTGTCGATGCAATACGCATCATCCGGGCGCTACAAAGGCGCGTAACGTTGCTCGGGTCGATGCGCGCCAAGGTCGACAATGGCGCAAATCCCGGTGCCGTGGTCAAGGCGACGCGGTCGATTTTCTGGAAAGAGGCTGACGATTTCGTCAAGCAATTGTCGCGTTGGCCATCGGCGCGTCTGGCTGGGTTGAACGGGCATTTAATCGATGTTGAAGCGAAGCTGATGAGTGTGCGCGAGGGGCTTGGTACGGTCATATTGGAAGAAGAGCTGATCCGTATTGCCCGTGCTGCCGCGAGGCGAGGCTAGTCACTCATATTGCGCAGTAATCGGGATGCGCGCGCGAAACGTGCCGGACGCGTTACCACGCACCGTCAACCTGCCACCAAATGAGAATTCCAGCCTCCCCATCGAATCAAGCTTTGGGTTCTGCGAGAGGCTGGTTCTTAAGCTCGTAATTTCCACAGTTCCCCCGGTGGACGATGTCATCCGCGCGCTGCCTGGCATATCAATCCGCACATTTCGACCAGGCTGCCCCTTTACTATCGCTGTTCCAGCTAATGCAGGGCCGCCCAAATCGACCATCCCGCCATTGACTCGCCTGCTCCCATTTTGCGGATCGACGTCGAT
>JBGSVG010000341.1:0-26390 GCA_041753095.1 Sphingorhabdus sp.
CCAGCTGGGGTTCGAATAGCCGCACCGCTCTGCCTGATCGGCAAGGATCAACATATTGATCCCGCGATATTGTTGACCGGTCGCGCGGGTCGGTAGGCCATAGGTTAGCCAATCGCGTTCCCATGGGCGGGTGCCGTTCTCAAGCGCTTCGATGAAACGTTGAGTGATGTCGGCGTGAATATCGGCCTTCATGCCAGCACCGCCGCGACGACGTCGATCAAAGGCTTGATTTCGCCGACCATGAGGACAGACCAGAGTGTCATGGCCGCGAGCGTGCCTGTGACCACGGCGAGCGGCCCGCCGATCGCAAGGGCAGTTAATGTAGTAAGTGTGCTTGTCATAATCTCGGCCTCCATTTGCCAATGATTGTTGTGGTTGGTGAGTAACCAAATAAGATACTGATTAAAGCATGTCAATAGGGTTTATTTCATGCGCCCAAATCAGCCGTGCAGCGCGCCACCGGCGCGCGGTGCGCACGGCTTCATCATTCTCTCCCTATCCGCCGCGAAGCTGGGTCTTTGGGACTGGCTCGGCACGTGTTGGCGCTCCTCCATCTTCATTCCACCCGCACCCGAACCCGTTGATTTCAAGCAAGGCATTAGGCCGATTTTTGGCTGTTTTCGGTGGGTTGGGGGTGTTCTGAATGTTCTTCATTGACTTTTATAATATCGCGTAAATTCAATAGGTTGGCCTTTTGTTCTAGCGTTCTGTTCTATCGGCGCTGACTTCCATGTGTGTCCGCACGTCTGCGCCTTATGCGCGCGCGATGTGCAGAACATAGAACAAATGCGCTATTGGCGTTCTATTTCATACACTTGCTCTGTTCTAAGCATAGAACATTTAGAACGCTCTCTGATATCGCTTGCCTGAATGGTAGCTCATTTGGTAACTGCCTCGGTCCATGGCGTCATGTGTTCTGACCTCGGCGAATATTCTAATGGGTGGAAATTCCGGTTTCCGCTCTCGATGGGTGTCTGGCCGGTGTGTTTGTCGCGATCGCCAGAATTTTTCGGGATCGAGCGGCGCTGCGGCGTCGATCGGTGGCATCGATGTAGTCGTTCACTCGCTGCCTGGGGATGGGTCGCACGGCTTCGCAGCTGCTGCGGCCCATTTCATTCAATGCACGGATTTCTGCGGGTTTCAGCGGGTGGCTTGGTTCGTCGTCGCACGGCCAGCGTCGCACAGCATGGGCCAAGCCACGGATTTCTGCGGGTTTCAAGCTGCCTGTCGTCTAACCGTTAGTTATCCGCCATCGCACCGCGCGCAGATCGGCATGGGGGCCATGGCCGGTCGCGCGCAGCTGGGCGGCGAGGGGGGGCGTCCCCCTTTCCATCGCGCGCTCGTACTCCACCTCCGTCGCGGATGCGGGGGAACAAGATTTCAAAAAAAGGCCGAAACCGGCCCATCGTCCTTGCCAAGCCAAAACGACGGTTCGGAGGCACGCGAAATTCAAGTCGGTCGAATGGGGTCGGGGGTGCGGGCATCTTCGGCCCGGCAAAAATTAGCGGAAAAGCGCGGGTTTAGGGGCGCTAGGGTCGGTTTTGCAAAAGGGGTCGGGGGTAAAGTCGCCGGGCATGTGCCTTCCGATGTAGCCGTTGCCGCGATGCTATGCGGGGCGGTGAATCGTGTCAACTGATGTTTCGAGCCTAGAGGCGGCGGTACGCGAAACGGTGATAGGTGCCGGATTTTTCGGCGCTGAAACAACGGCAGAGCAGCTTGACTTGCTGCGCGACGATGATGGCCGGTTGCCGCAAAGCGCCTATCGGCAGGTTCGCAGCGGTCCCGGGCGGCGTCCAGGTTCAACCAACAAGCTGAACAAGAAAATCGCGCAGATGGTGGTGCAGGTTCACGGCGATCCCGTCATGGAATTGGCGAGTATTGGGTTCATGCCCCTCGATCAGATGGTCGAAATGATGATCGTCGCGACCGGCCAGAGCAAGATCGAAGAAAAGCTGTCCGACATGGCGCAACAGCTGACCGACAAAATTCAGGAATTGACGCTGATCGGTGCGTCGAAAGAAACAATCCGTCCGCTTGATGAACTCGCCGACAAGGTTTTTGAGGCGATCCGCCGCTACGCGATGAAACCGGGCGACTTGGCCGAAAAGGCCATGAAGCTGAAAAAAGCCGCTCTGACCGATGTGGCGCCGTATGTCCACGGCAAGCAACCGATCGTCGTCGATATCAACAAAAAACCTGACGTGATCCTGAATATCACCGGCTTGACCGATCCGACCGCACTGGCGGCAATGGCAGACGACACCGAATTGACGATGGAACAGCTGCAAAACATGCAGTTTTTGCCGTCGCATGACGACGCGGTACAGGATGCAGAATTCAGCGAGGTCCCCGATGAAGATTAAACCCTTCATGGACAATGCGCTGCAAGTCTTGGCGTCAACTAGCCTGATAACTGCGCCGATTCTTGATCAGCTTGCACAGGCAATTATCGAAGCGCGTCCGTTACGCGATATGTCGAGTAATACGGTCGAGGAAGCGCGGCAAATTCAGGAAGCCGACCGGATCATCCAGCGGCTTACACAAATTGACATTGCCGACATCGCACCCGACGCCAAGGGCCGCTTTGGCGAATTGCTGGCCGCCAGCAAGGGCCTGACGATGAATTGGGTAGGACCGGTCGCACATGCGTTCCGGTCCGACAAGGCGGCGGTTTCAACGATTATGGGGCCTTATGGCTCCGCCAAGACAACGACCTGCTTTCAAAAAATCATCAACTCGCTGATTTGGCAGCCGCCTGGCCCCGATGGCGTGCGAAGTGCGCGCTGGTGCGTGGTGCGCGATACCTATGGGCATCTGCAATCCAACGTCATGGCCGACTGGTTCATGTGGTTTCCCAAGACGAAGGAAAACTACAACCAGACGACGAATACGCACAAATTAGCGTTCGCGATTCCGCAAGCCAATGGCGAGGTTATGCGGCTTGAGCTGGAAATGCTGTTCCGCGCGGTCGATAATCAATCCGCCGAAGAATTGTTCAAGGGCATGGCGCTGACCGGCCTGTGGCTGAACGAAATGGACACCTTGCACAGCGACGTGTTCAAATATGGCTTCCCGCGCGTCGGTCGCTATCGCGCGCCGGGCACGCGGCTTGGTGGCTGGTCGGGCATGATCGGTGACATGAACGCGCCCGCCGAAGATAACTGGACCTATGATTTCAACGTCAACAAAAATATCGGCTTGTCACCCGAACAGATGGAAACTTACCGTGTAAGTTTCGGCGACAATTTCCGCGTCACTTTCCACGTGCAGCCGGGCGGCCTCGATGCCGGTGCCGAGAATATCGGTAATCTGCCCGTTGGATATTACGAGCGTATCCAGATCGGGATGACTGAAGGCGACAAGCGCCGGTTTATTCATAATAAGTTCGGCGCGGTGCGCGATGGTAGTCCGGTTTATGCCGGTTACAACGATAGCCGCCATTGCATCGCCGACATGGCGGTCGATCGTCGGTTGCCAATCTATATCGGACTTGATGGTGGCAGCACGCCCGCCGCCCTTTTCGCACAGAAAACGGTCAAGGGACAGATCCGCGTCGTCGACGAAGTGGTAATTTTCAAAGCTGGCAAAGACGACGTGCTTGACAAGCTGGGCGGCAAGGAATTTGGGCAGGAATGCGGGGAATATTGGAACGATAATTTTGCCGGTTGCAAGATCGGCGAATTGGGCTGGGCCGACCCGTCATGCTGGTACGGTGACAGCGAAAAAAATCTCGAAGATCGGGCCTTTATCCATAAGTTCGTCGCCGGTTTCAACGAAACTGCAATCGGCGTGAAGCTGAAAATGAAGGCCGCGCCGGTCAAGCAAAACCTGATCGGACCGCGTATCGAGGCGGTCGCCGAAAAGCTGAAAGGCGATGCAGAGCCGGGATATGTGATTTCGGACAAGTGCCGCAAGCTGCGCGAAGGTTTCAACCGCGGCTATGTCATGGTGCGCACGCAATTCAGCACAGGCGGCGGTCGCTGGAAAGATCAGCCGGTCAAAAACGATTTCAGCCACATTCACGATGCCAACCAATATCTCGTTCTTGGCCTGACCAAGTTCGAAGGATGGGAAGATGCCCAGGCAGGGCAGGCCGAGCGCGAACGCGCGCGGACGCGGCAGCGCGGGAAGGTCAATTTCGGTTCGGGTCCATTTGCACATCAGGGGTAAATATCATGGCGTCAAAAGCACTAGGTTTCCTTCTCTCTCCCGTTGCCGCGCTGGCCGGGGCTTTCAAAAAAAAGCCCAAAGCGCAGAAGCCTGTTTACGCGCAGCCCGCGGCGACGCCGCGCAGCAACAGTGTGGTCGCCAATGCCCTGTCGGCGCGACGCGGCACAATCGAAAACCGGCGCACGGGCGCAGGCGGGGTGGAATCCTCCACCGGCAAAAAGACCGCATTAGGCGGATAATCAGGAGTGAATGACATGGTCAGAAAATATTCAATGTCTTTGATGTTAGCGATCGCGGCGGCGGCGCACGGAGTAAATGCCGCTTACTGTCGGTCGATCGGTGACGACACGCAAAAATCATGGGATGACGCGCCGGACTGGCAGCGCGATAGCGCTCTCGCCGGTGTGGAATTCCACATTAAAAATCCCGACGCCTCCGATTCCGCCAGCCACGAAAACTGGATGGCGCAAAAAATCGCCGATGGCTGGGTCTTTGGCGAGAAAAAGGATGCGAGGAAAAAGACGCATCCATGTTTAGTGCCCTTCGAGCAATTGCCTGCCGAACAGCAGGCCAAAGATGCACTTTTCCGCAGTGTCGTTCGGGGCATTGTTGACCGCTACGATGATGACGTTGCGCGCGATAATGATACCAGCGGCGCTCCGAATATCGCACTTGCCGAAGCTCAAAAAAATTTAAACGACATCGGCCAGTCGATGGTCCCGCTTGGCAAGTATCTGCAAGCCGAAGGCTTGATGACTGTCGAGGATGGCAGCCAGGTCACAGTAGCGCAGATTGCAGATGCGGCGTTGCAGGCTTTGCAGGAAGCTAAGGCGGGTACTGTTGAAATGCAGGGAATGATCAAGGCGCTGACGCCTGATCCATCACAGGTCAAAACCAAACGGACGAAGCCGATATCGGTTGCCAGCAAAGTCGAGGACGAAGAATTCGAAACCGCAACCTCGGTTTTGTTCGGCGACGATCAGGGTAACCTGATTGCCGATTTGGCGACTCTGTCGTTTTCGTCGGACAAATTCGCCGGCAGCACGGCGGGTCGCACGTTGAACGCCGATATTGAGTTCCCCGTGCATGGGCCTGCCAGCACGGTTGCGGCGGCGTTCCTGGTCGCCGCCAACGGCAAGGCTGTGTCGAAAAGCGAGATGGTTTCGCCATTGTCGGTTTCAGGCGGTCGAAGCGCGCGGATCAACAGCGGGTCATTGCTGTTTCGTGCGCCGGAAAAGCCAGTGACCGACGCCAAAGCGGCCTAAAGGCTGCGCAATCATCAAAGCAGGAGCGGTTAAATGATCGATATCAAACAGGCGAAAGCAGCGCAAAGCCGGATGGAAAGCAACCGGTCGAACGTCGATGCCCGCCGTTCAGAGATCGCGCCGCTCCTGCTCGATGAAGAAGGCCATTTCCCGACAATGAGTCGGATGGAAGGGCAATATTCCAACAATCGCCGGTTCGATAGCTATCCGGCGCTGGCGTTGCTCGATGGCGTCGCCGGGTTCGAAGATTTTGTCATGCCCAAGGGGCAAAGGTGGCAAAAATTCAAGGTGCCCGACGAAGCGGTGAACAATCGTCGCGCAAACCGCGTATGGCTCGAAGATATGGAAGGCCGTTTGTTCGCACTGCGGAACGATCCAGAAAGCGGCTTTGTCTGGAACATGCACCAATCAGCGTGCAGCCTGTTTGCCATGGCGATGCAATCGATGTGGCCGGACCTGCGCCGGGACCAGCGCGGGCGGGCGATCGGTCTGACTTATGAGGCTGAGCATATCGACGGAATTTATGTCGAGCTCGATGCAGCTGGTCGGCCTTACCGAATTCACCGCAAAATCATCCTGTCGGCGCAACAGGCGATGGACAAGTGGAAAGACAAATCGCCCAAGGAAGTCGTCGACGCCATGACGGGCCTTAATCAAAATCCCGACAAAGATTTCACCTTCATCCATTGCATCGAAAAAAACAGCCGGTTGTTGACCGGCAGGCTCGATGCGGCAGGGATGCCTTGGCTTGGCGGCTATTATCTCGAAGGCGGCGAGGAAAATATGTTTGCGACGGGCGGTTATGAAACGCTGCCGCGCATAGTCAGTTCGTTCGATCGCGGGCTTAACCAGCATTATGGCAAATGCCCGGCGATGTTCGTCTTGCCGGAAATTCGCGCGTGCCAGGTGATGAAACAGGATCGCGTGCTTGCGGTCGAGCAAAAGACAAAGCCGCCGATCCTTGCAATGGACGACGCGCTGGATCGCGGTGTCATGAACCTTGGCCCTTATGGTGTCACCTATGGCGGGCTGGACGAGCGCGGCAATGCGACAATGCAGCCTTGGCTTGAGGGCGTCGACCTTTCCGAAGCGGCGGTGCTGCACCAAGAAGAACGCGATATGATCGATCGCGCATTTTACCGCGACCTGTTCCAGATCAACAAGGAATACAAAACCCATATCACCGCGACGCGGACGATGGAGGAAATCGCCGAAAAGGGCATATTCCTCGGCCCGTTGGCGCGGCAAGAAGATGAATGGTTGTCGCGCATGTTGCCGCGCGAACTGTGGTTGATGGACCAAATGGGCCTGATGGACGACATGCCGCCCGAGCTTGCCGAATATTTCGCCCAGGAAGGCGGTATCGACGTCATGTACGACAATAATCTGACGCGGATGCAGGAAGCGTCCGGCGCGGTCGGATTGCTGCGCACCGGCGAAATGGTGACGTCGCTGGCTACGATCGATCCCGAATATGTCGAGGCCTATAAGCGGACCTATGATCCCAAGGTGATAGTCGCGTGGCTGGGCCGCAACAACGGCATACCGGCGATGCTGGAACGCAGCGACGACGACAAGGAAACGTTCGACAACGACAAGGCGATGGCGGCGCAAATGCAGGAAGCGCTAGCAGCTGCACCCGTGATCGCCGACGCGGCGAAGAATTTTGCGCAGGCGGAGTCGATCGGTGTCGCATGATGCAGCGTTCTTTGCCGACGCGCATCGTGAGCGGCCCAAAACGTCCCTTGATGAAGTTTTGCGGGTCAAGAAAAACCGCCGAATTTACGCTGCCTATCAATCTATTTTCGGCTTGAAGGACGGCAAGTTGTCGCCAGCTGGTGAAGTTGTTTTGAGCGATTTGATCGCGGCAGCAAATCTAGGCGAAATGAGTGGGTTATTGTCCGACGCCGAAATGCGCATTTGGTATGGGCAGCGCCGTATGTTGCTCCACATCATCAACCGTCTGGACCGCGACGGCACCAAGGCCGGTCAACTTACGCAACAAATCAGGGAGTCTCTAACTTGAGTGACGCATTATCAGGCGCATTGGGCGGCGGTGGCAATGACCAGCAGCAGCAAGAGCAGCAACAGGAACAAAATAACCAGCAGCAGCAAAACAATCAGCAGCAGGAACAGCAGCAGCAGCAAGCCGCCGCGTTTCCGGCATGGCTTGGCGATGTGCCCGCCGATTTGCAAACCGACGATATGAAAGCCCGCGCCACGCGCTTTGCGCAGCCGGTCGATATGTTCAAGGCTTTGACCGAAACGCAGGATTGGGCACGCGGTCGCGTCGCTTTGCCCAAGGAAGGCGACGCCAAAAGCTTCACAGAGTTTGCCGAGAAGGTGCGGCCCGAAAAGCCGGAAGATTACAAAATCACAGTGCCCGATGGGCAGCCGACCGAATTTGCCGATGCGTTCCGCAGTTTTGCCTATGAAAATGGCGGGGAGCCAAATTTCGTCGAGCGTATGTCAAATTGGTGGAACCAACAGCAATCGGACGCGCAAAGCAAAATCGAGCAAGCTGGCGCAACCGAGTTGAAAGCGATCGAACTGGAAATGGGCGAGTCCGCCTATGCGCAGCGGATCGAGGCAGCGGGCAACATGCTTCGCAGTGCCGGAATTGAAATCGACGATCTGGCTCCCGCGCTTGAAAAGGTTGCAGGCGGTGCAGGCCCGGCGATGAAGGCCCTATTCAAGCTGGCCGAAGGCACAGGCGAATTGGGCAAGGTGGATGGCGTCACGGTGTCGATGCGGCTTGGTTCGATGAACGCGAAAACCGCGCAGGAAACGCTAACAAATCTCGATAAAGACCCCGCGTTTTTCAAAGCGGCGCAGGTCAAAAACTCGCCAGAGTGGAAAAAGCGCGACGACCTCAACCGCATCATTGCGTCGGGTCAATAATTTTGGCTTGACGCCAGTATCGTATTTGGTAACTAACGCATCAAGGGGGCGGCGCTTCGGGTCGCTGGAGAACCCGCCCCTTAACCTTCCGGCCTACCCGCAATTGGCGGCCCCGGTGCAAGGCGAAAGCAGCCACGCCCAGGTGGAGCGCATCCGCCGAGATCGGCCCGTCACCAGACGCCTACCCGGTCGAAATCCCGTTTGATTTTGACCGATAGGAGACAGGGCCATGCCCGAGAATTTTGCAGAAGCACATCGCAACGTAACCTTTAACAACAACGTCACCGCAACGCTCCGTCAGGAACCCGGCATTCTCTATCCGCTTTGCGGCAGTTCCGCCAGCTACAGCGGCAGCAAGGCCGCGCGGATCGAAAACCGCTTTGGTCGTTTGAAAATGCAGACCAAGGCCGAGCGCAACGGTGACACCAACAATGTCGATCTGAACAGCGTCGCGCGCCATATCAAGGTTGGCCCCAGCGCCGACGTCGCGCCGTTGATCGATCGCGACGACCAAGGCACAACCGAAGTCGAATTGACCAGTCCGGCAGTTACGGAAACCGCCGATGCGGCACGGACCTATCATGACGATATGTTCGGAATCGGCTATTTTGGCGACGCTTGGGAAGGTGAAACCGGCAGCACGGCCATTCCGTTCAAGGCCGCCAATATCCTCGCCCATGGCGGCACGGGTGTTACCAAGGCGAAGCTGATCGACATGCGTGAATTGGTGCGCAAGCGTAACAACAAGACGATGCGTGAAAAGCCGGTCATGTTCCTGTTCCCGGAAGATGAAAGCCAGCTGCTGTCGATCCCCGAATATGCGGATATCGACACCAATAATTTCAAGCCGCTGGTCGAAGGTGAAATCATGCCGTGGCTTGGTTTTCGCTTTGTCTGCATCAATCCGGATTCGGAATCTTTGCCGACGTCGTTTAGCAATTATTTTGCCGATGCCGGTGCGACCCGCCGCCTGCCAGTGTTCATGCCAAGCGGCATGCACCGTGGCATCTGGACCGAGTTCTGGGGCAAGATTTCGGAGCGCAACGACAAGAAGCACAGCGAACAGATTTACGGCGAAGCCCGTAGCGCCTGCGTTCGCACCGATGAGGACAAGTGCTTCCTGTTCCTTAGCCAGGGATAATTAGAGCCGGGCGGCAGCAATGTCGCCCGGACTGCATCATTTTGAAAAAAGGATAGTCCGATGACGAAATATGGAAGCCAGTTCAGCGCGATCGACCCGCTCAAGAAAGCGAACGGCTCGTCGCACGCCAGCCCCAGCAAGGTGTTCAAAAACAAGTTCGCTCTTGCTACCGAAGGCGGCACCGCAGAGCCGTTGAAGATCGCGGCAATAGGCCCCGGTCATGTGCTCGACGAATTGAAGATTGAAACCGACGCAAACCTGTCGGCACTGACCTTCACTCTGGGTACACCCGCTTCACCTGCCAAATACAAGGCAGCCTTTGCAGGGCCAAACGCTACCGCCCTTACAATACAGCCATTGATTGGCCTCGATCTGGAAGCTTCAACTGTTGCCGAAGAGCTGATCCTTACCCCCAGCGGTGCTATCCCCGGCGCGGGCAGCATCCGCACCACGGCGTACACCGTCGCACGATAAGAGTTTACCGGCCAGCCTTGCGGGTTGGCCGGTGAAAGCGGCGCGCCGGATGATCGGTTTCGATCAACGCTCGGCGTAGGGGTGAAAGTCCGGCGCGTCGCAACCTGTTTCCCTTTGGAGCAACACCCCGATGCCAGCAGCGCCCGTCCCATCGCAGACCCGCATCGTCAACGGTGCCTATGCCGAATTGGGATCGACGACGACGATCAACAATATCGACGATAGCGCGGCGTACCGCGCCAAGCGGCTTTGGGATGATATCGTTGCTGAAATGCTGGCAGAGCATCCTTGGAATTTCCAGATCAGGCGCAAACCGCTCAATGCAACGTCGGACGTCGATTTGACCAACAGCGAATGGGATTATGCGTGCGCTTTGCCGCCTGATTGCGCCCGCTGGTTGCCGCCGTCGCGCGAGGACAAGAATTTCTTTCGCGGTGAAGTTGAAGGCCGATATTTGCTGGTCGATAGCACGCCGCCGATCCAACTGCGCTACATCACAAGCGAAGTCGATATTGCAACCTGGTCGCCGCATTTTGTGCGCGCGATGATCCTGCGCCTCGCTGAATCTCTTTGCGATGGCGTCACGCAGAGCGAAGGCAAGAAAGACCGGCTGCGTGAACGCGCGCAAGCCGCGCTGCGCAATGCCAAGCGCATCGATGGGATGCAAACCGGCCTGACACATCGCAGCGCCGTCACGGTGCAATCCTCATGGCTGCAAGCACGGATGCACCCAAACACCTATATCGGGCGCTAGCCGATGTCGCGCGTTTCGCATTGGCAGGTCAGTTTTAACGGCGGTGAATTGTCGCAGAGACTGCGCGCGCGAATAGACCAATCGGTTTATGATATCGGCCTCGACGGCATGGTCGGCTTTGCGCCGACGCTTGAAGGTGCGGCGGAAGCGATGCCGGGTACGATCCGGATTGCGGCTGCAAAAGGCCCGTGCGTATTGCAGCGGTTCGAATTCAATGTGACGCAAGGCCATATTCTCGAATTCAGCAATCTGACTATCCGCATTTTTACCAATGATGCGCAGGTCATGGATGGCGGAGTGCCGTTCGAAGTCGTGACGCCCTATAGCTATGCGCAGGTGCAGCAGCTGGCTTTCGAGCAAAGCTATGACGTGCTCTATTGCTATCATCCATTGCACCAGACGCGGCAATTCGTGCGGCTAGCCGCCGATGACTTCGATATCGAAGTGCTGGAACTGGAAAACGGCCCGTTCGAACCGCGCAATAAAGACAAAACTTTACTGGTTTTGTCGAGCGCAGTCACGGGCAGCGTGACGTTGACGGCATCGAGCGCGATCTTCGTCGCCACCGACGTCGGCAGCCTGTTCCAAATGGAGGCGGACGATTTCGGCGATATCACCGCTTGGGAGCCATATATTACCGTCACCAACGGGCAGTTACTGACGTGGAATGAGCGGGTTTACCGCGTGGTCGGCGGCAGCGGTCGCACCGGCACGCTCGCCCCGGTCCACAATGAAGGCGTCGAATGGGACGGGATCGGCGTCGGCACCGATATAAATGACAAGCCAGCGGGCGGTTGCCAGCTGGAATATGTGCATGATCGTTTCGGCGTGCTGCGCATCGACGGCTATACCAGCGGCACCGTTGTTACCGCGACCGTTCTGCGCACCTTGCCTTTCACCGTTTCGGAAACCTATGATTATGAGGACGGCTATTGGGATCCAGAATTCGGTGTTTGGGTGCCGCCGGTCAGTGGTGTGGAATACGGCTATGGCAGCTGGCGCTGGCGCTTTGGCAGCTTTTCCAACACACGCGGTTGGCCGCAATGCGGCGTCATCTGGAACGAACGCCATGTGCTGTTCAAGGGCAGCACTGGCTATGCCAGTGTAGCGGGCGACCTCAACGATTTTTCGACCTATAATGAGCTGGGCGACATAACGACCGATATGGCGTTCATCTTTACGATCAAAGACCCGAACGCAGTACTGCGCGCGGTCGCGGACGACAAGTTGCTGATGTTCACGGCCAGCGGTGTGTGGGCGCTCAATCCGTCCAACGCCGCAGTAGGAATCGGGCCGGGCAATTACAAAGCCGATCGGCAAAGCAATGGCGGCGCGGCGGCGGCGATGGCGGCGGAAATCGATAGCCGCATTGTCTATATCGACCGAAGCAAGCGCCGCATTTTTGAGGCGGATTTTGAAGCGCAACGCAATGTCGAAAGCGTGCTCGACCTCACGCGCTATGCAAGGCAGATTGGGAAAAGCCGCTTCATACAGCTGGCGACGCAAAACCAGCCCATGAATATGATTTTTGCCGTGCGGGGCAATGGTAGCCTGTCGGCGGCGGCGTATCTGCCAGAGGAAACGGTATTGGGATGGTGCCAGCGTCCGATGGCGACCGGCGTGGCCGGACGCAGCATTGCCAGCATGACGGACCCGAACGGTGAATTTGAGCAGATTTGGGTTGCCGCACAATATGGTGGCAGTTGGCATATCCTATTGATGGAGGAATGGCGGCAAGATGACGAAAGCCGAGTAAACGCCGTCATGGTGGATTTGGCGACGCGCTGGGATGGCGCGCCCGCCACCGAATTCACGGTAGAGCATCTGCCCAACGCCGATATCCATGTTGTCGCCGATGGGCGCGTCTATACGAAGTTATCGACCGATGGCACTGGCGCATTTACCTTACCGCAACCGGCATCGATCGTTGTCGCCGGATTACCGTTTGAAGCCTATGTGCGCCAATTGCCAACCGAGAAGGGCGGCGATAATGGCCCTGCGATCGGCAAGATGGCGCGCGTGTGTCGTGGTTCGGTCAAGGTGCTGAATTCGCGCGGGCTGGCGATCAGCGCAGCGGGCGGTCCGCCGCCGCGCACGCTGGAATTGCTGCGCACCGATAGCGTCACTGATACTGCGTTCGAACCGGTCAGCGGCTTTGCGATTGAGGAAGACTTGGGCGATTATGTTCGCCAGCCATGGTTGAAAATCGAGCGCATTGCGCCGACCGAAGCGACGATCCTTGGCGTCGGGCAAATTTGCGACGTGGAGGAAAGATGATCCGCGTTGCGCCCTTTGCCCCCAATGACTTGTTGGAAATAGACGTTCAGCCAGCGCAGCGCGGCGAGAATTACCGCATTTCGCTTTATGAAATGGGCAAAGTGCAGGCAGCCAGCGGCATGTCGTTCACCGCGCGCGATGCTGAAACAAACCGCATATTGATTTGCGGCGGCGCGTCGGAATGGCATTCCGAGCATGCCTCGCTTTGGTGCGTTTTTGCCATCGCCAAAGGCGGCAACATGCAATTGATTACGCGCCGAGTACGAACATTTATCGACTGCCTGCCGCATCTGCGCGTCGACGCCATGGTTCACGCGGAATTTTCGGCGGCGGTTCGTTGGGCAAAGATCATCGGGCTTTCACATGAAACAACGCTGGCCGAAGCGATGCCCGGCGGCGGCAATGCCATGATATTCAGGAGGAACGCATAATGGCGATGGCCGCATTACCGCTTGTAGCGCTAGGTGCGCAAGTCGCCGGATCGGTTTTTGGTGGCATATCAGCCAACAAGGAAGCGCGCGCCGCTGGCCGGGTGGACGATGAAAACGCCCGCCTGACCGTCCTGACCGGCGAACAGGAAGCATTGCAGACGCGCAAGGATGAACGCGGGCTTGCGGGTGACATGATCGCCGCAATGGCGGGTGGCGGCACGTTGCTGGATGGCAGCAATGCCGATTTGGTGGCCCAATCAGCCTATCAGCGCGAGGTCGAAATTTTCAATATCCGGTCCCAGCGCAGCGCCGAAGCGCGCAACCTTCAGCAATCGGCAAAGGACAAGCGCCGCGCGGGCAAAAATGCATTGATAGGTGCCGGGTTCAGTGCGGTATCGACGGCGCTTGCGGGCGTTTCCGATATTCGCGCCAACCGGCTTTTGTCGGCGCAAGGTTCGCGCGAACGGTCGGCAACTTTAAGCGGGGCAATCAAGATGCCATCATCCACGCTTTATAAAGCGCCACGTCCAGGGGTCGCATACTGATGCCGCCCGGATTTCAAAGCAGGGTCAATACCAATGTCGTGCCTGTGCAGGCGCGGCAAGGTGGCGGCGCAGGTGGTGCGATAGCCGATGGCATTGCGCAGCTGGGCAAGGTTGGCGGACAGATTGCCGACCAGGATGCGCAGGTGCAAGAGCGTATCGCCGATAGTGACGCGCGCATCGCCGCCGAACAGCGCCGCCGCGAGATATCGGCGCACAGCGCCGACCGCATCGGTGCATGGGCCCAATTGCAGGCGGAAGTTGGCAATGAGTTGATGGACGTGCGGACGCGCAGCAAGCCCGGCGCGGTCGGCCACAAGGAAGAAGCGATCAAGCTGATCCGTGGCAAGATGGACGATTTTCTAGGCACGCTAGCCGAAGAACCCGAAGTGCGCGAACGGTTCGAGCCGATGCTGATCGAATTCGAAGCACGGACGTTGTTGAACGAAGGCGAATGGGAGGTCCAGAAACGCGCCAAACATCAGGGTGATAGCTGGGCCACATATACCGAAACCGGAGGCAATCAGCTTTTGCTAGACCCGACGCCGGGCCGGTTTCAGCAATTCCTGACTGATGGTAGTGAAGCCATCGAGTTGATGGATGTCGATGGTACGGTGAAAGCCGAGCTTATTGAAAAGCTGAAACAAGTCGGCGCATCGAGCTTTATCGATGGCAAGTTGCAACGCGGCGAAATCGGCGACGTTGAAGCTCTGGTAAAATCTGGTTTCTTCAACAGCATGGGCGTCGACATCGACCGAACCATGAACCGCATCGATACCGAGAAACGCGCGATCGCTGTAGCGCAGGAATCGGCGGCGTCGGACGCACGAAAGGATGCGCGCGCGGCGATCAAGAATATCGAGGAACAAGTAAAGCAGGGCATCATGCCGACGCAGGCGGAATTTGCGCAGGCGCGGGCCGTAGGCAAATCGGCAGGGTTAGAAGATGCAGACATCACAGCGCTTGACGGACTTGGCCGCCAAACCGCGCTCAATCGCCAATTTGGACCGGCTGTTGACCCGATGGGCATCAAAGCGTCGTCGGTCGTCGCGCAGCTGGGGCCGAAGATCGCGGCGGGCAAGGCCAGCAAGGATGAACAGGCGACCTATGCGCATTTGAAGGGTGTCGCCGAGTCCAGCGCCAAGTCAACCGGCGCAGGATTGAAAGAGCTTGCCGGGCAGGGCGTCGCCGGACAGCGGCAAGTGCTAGAGCAGCTGCGCGCCATGCCAGCAGAGCAACGCTATATGGCGGCGAATGAAGCCAAAGCAGGGCTTGGCATGTTGTCGTTGTTGGGGCCGAAAACACAGAGCGCCGCGCTCGACGGGCAGGAAGTGCGCAAGGCGAGGCCAACTGACTTCGGTGAGGACAAAGAGGTCAAGGCCGCGTTCGCGCGCCGGGTCGGCGGTGTCGGCGCGATGATGGGTGGGCAATATGACGACACGCTCAACACCGCGTGGAATATCTATGCCGGTGCGCTCAACGCCAAGGGCCGTTCTGGATGGGACCAAGGCGAATTTGACACTGCGGTGAAGCTGGCAACCGGCGCGACTTTGCGCGGCGATGGCGCGATGCAAGGCGGCATCGGGCGGGTGCGCGGATATCAGGTGCAATTGCCGGACTGGAAAACGCCATCGGAATTCGACACAACCTTGTCCGGCCTCAAATTCGCCGGCGCAATCTATAAGGATGGCCGCGCGGCCAGCAAGGCCGATATCCTCGCCAACTACCGTCCCGAATATTATGGCGACGATGCCAATGGTAATCCGCGTTACCGCTTTGTCGATGCAAGTGGCGATTTGCTTGGCCACAAGGATGGCATTTTCGATATCGTGGTGCAGCGTTAAATGACTGGAACATTCATTCCGTCACAGTCGCGCCAGGTGCAGCCGACGAAAATCAGCGAAGGGCCAGCGCCGACGTTTGGCGAACAGATCGGTGCAGGTTTCCGCACGGCCAAGGACGATATCGGGTTTGTTCAGGATGACCGCCTGTATCGCGCCTATCAGCCGATCATGGACGCGCTTCGTGACAAGTCCAAGGAGTCGCCGTTCAAATATCGCACAATAGGCAGCACGGTCACTTCGCTGGTTAATCCCTATGCGGGGCCGATGGATGCTTATGACGTCGATGCGATGTGGGCCGATATCCAGAAATACGGGATCCAGACCGGTGCAACTTCACGCGAGGAGTTCGAACGAAAGGTGCTGACCCGCCAAGGCGAGCGTGCCACCGATCAACGTACCTTGGCGCGCGGTGACAGCATGATTGCACCCATTGTTGGCGGCGTCGGCGCGATGGTATTCGATCCAGTCAATGTCGCAACCGCGCCGATTGGCGGCAATGCCAAGACGCTGGGGCAGGCATTTTTGCGTGAAGCGATTATCAACGGCGGCATCGAGGCGGTGCAGCAAGTGCCGCTGGCCAGTGCGCGTGAACGCATGGGCGAGGAACTGACAGCCAAGGAAGCTGCGGTGAATATCGGCGTTGGCGGGCTGTTTGGCGGCGTGCTTGGCGCGGGCACCTATGGCGTCGGCAAGAATTGGGATCCAATCAAGGCGGCATCCAAGGCGACACAGGAAGCGATTTGGGCACGGATTGCACCCAACCTGCCCGAAGCGATGCGCCCAAAAATGGATTGGGACGCGCTCGACGACATGCTGCCCGATCTGGCCGAGGGCTTTATCGGCGCGGATAATTTGTCGGTCGACCAGAAAGCGGCGGTCAATGCCTTGCGCCGGGATTCAGAGATAGTGGCTAGCAATCCTTTTATTCCAGACGGGGCGGGCATGAAAGCGCATCAGGAAGGCTTGGTAGAGGCGATGGAGCGTATCTTGCGCGATATGCCCGACGCGCCGCCATCGCCGCGTGCAGTCGCTCCAGGCGCTCCCCTGCCACGTTTGCGGGGTGGTACGTCGATATCGAGTGGCATTGTCGCTGGCGACGCACGCGCGATTGTGAAATCGCGGATCGGCATTGTAGAAAGCGGCGGCAATAACGCAGCCAAAAATCCAAACAGCAGCGCAACTGGCACCTATCAGTTTATCAGCGGCACATGGGTCAAGCTCTATAAGTCGCGCTATGGCGACGGCGGTTTGAGCGACGCGCAGATTGCCGCCAAACGCAGCGACCCGCGTTTGCAGGAAATCCTTATGGACGACTTGATGACGGTCAACGAACGGTCGTTGCGCGGTGCTCGCCATGCCGCAGATGCTGGAAATATGTATCTTGCCCATTTTGCAGGGCCTGGCGGCGCGAACAAGTTGCTGTCCGCCGATCCCAATGCCAGCGCGCGGTCGGTGCTTGGCGACCGTGCGGTCGAGGCAAACTCATTCCTGAAAGGCATGTCCGCCGCCGATGTCGTCCAGTGGGCGCACCGCAAGATGACGGGCAAAGGTGCGCCGCGTGGAACAAGCGGTGTTTCTCGTGGAACGCAGTCACCGCTAGGTGAAACAGTCGATCCAGAGGCCGATTTGCGCGCACGGCTTGACGATGAAATTGCGCGTATCGATGCTGAACGTGCGCGGCTCGATGCCGAGGATGAAGCCGAAGTGACGCCAATTGCCGACATGATCGACGGTGCAGGCGATGAATTGGTGCCGCCACCTGTTGATGTACCGTTGCGGCGAATAGAACCGACCGCGCGCTTGCCCGAAGCGCCACCGGTCGAAGTGTTGTTGATTATGCCGCAGCTGCGTGAGCTTGTGCGGTCGCGCGAAATGTCGCTGAATGAACCGGCGAAGCTGGCCAAGGCGCTGGGTGTAGATGAAGGCCAATTGCGGCAAGGCTTGGTGGCGTTGGCGCTCAATCGCGAAATCCGGCAAAACAAGAAGGGCCAATTCATGCGTTTGCCGCGTGATACTGGCCCGATCGATATGCTGAAATTTATCGCGCGCAACGGTGGTTTGAGGGATGATGAAGGGCATGCGCTTGGGTTGATCGGTCTGAGTGCCGAACAGCGCCGCGAACTGACGACGTCGGCGCAGAAAAACACGAAAATCAAGAAGCGTGACCGAGGCAGTATGAACGGCCAAAGGTTCATTCCTGGAGCTGGCTTTTTGCTGCGTCACAAGGGACGCGGGCTTGACGAAATCGGCGAAGATTTGTGGGATGCGGGATATTTTGGTCCACCCGAAGTCACACCACGCCCGACAGTCGCCGAGATACTGGAAAAGCTGAACTCCGCATTGCAGGAAGACCGCAAGATTTACCCGCTTGGCGATCAACCATTGCCCGGCGTAACCGAAAAAATGCGCGACCCGTGGGTCGATGAATTCGACCGTGCCGACATGCAGCGCGGGTTTGAGCGTGAGGCCGATGACTTGGGCTTTGCGCTGGACGATGAAGCGTTCGAAGCGGCTGCACGGCTATATGCCGATGGCGATTATGAAAATGTTGGCGATGCCATCATCGATATGATAAACCGCGAAATCGAAGCCGACATAGCGGCAAAATTCTATGAGCTTGGAGACGCATTCGATGAACAGAGAGACACCGAATTTATCGCCCGCGCGCGCGAAGATGGTTTCATCGTTGATGGCGGATTCGACGGACAATCGGTTGACGCCGGAAACGCAGGCGCGGTCGGCACGGCTCGCGGGAATGATATCGGGCAATCTGCCCAAGAAAGCCCAACAGAACTAAATCCCGAAATTTACCGCGCTTTCGACGATCCGGTTGAAGGCGCAGGCGCAGCGACGCAGATTGCCAGCATGGAGCATGACTTGCGTGCAATGGTCGATCCCGCCATTGCCGAACGCCAAGCGCAGCAAGCCGCGCTGAAAGCCAGTAGCCCGATGCAAACCAAGGTCGATCAGGAGTCGACCATAGGTTCGCCGCTGTTCGATGCGGTGGACCAGTACGGCTTTAGGCTCGATGCCGAAGGCGACGCAATCAACCCCGCCGATTTGCTGGCCGAGCTCGATGCCGATGCGGCGGTGCTGAAAACCATAAAGGATTGCTTGTAATGGCATTAGGCGTCTGCATCCCTGACCTGATTGCCCAGGGCAAAATCCCGCCCGCGCGCGCGTCGGAAATCCTCACGATTTACGAGGAATTCCTTGCGCAATATGATGGCAAGATGGCGCGCGGTTCCGCCGAAGCTATTGCAACCGAGAAGGCGTTGAAGTTTCTCGATCGCGCTGCGCTCGACAAAAAGCGGCAGGCTTTCCTGCAATTGCGTGCGCAGGCCGGTTGGCTCGACGATATGAAAATGCGGTCGGCGAACGATGGCCCGATCGACCATCGCATTGCAGTCGCGAAAATGGCGCAGATCGACAAGAAGATCGACGTGGTGCGCGGGTCTTTGTTTGCCACGATGGACGCCATGCTGGCCAAGCATCGGCGCAATGTGCTGGGGCAGGTCCGCAACAAGAGCGACCTTGAAAATGTCGGGCGTGAAATGTTCGGCGAGTCCAGCGGCGATGCCAATGCGCGCGAGCTCGCCGATGCGATGGTGCAGGTTATGGAACTGGCGCGCACCCGTGCCAATCAGGCGGGCGCTAATATCGCCAAGCTGGACAGCTATGGATTGCCGCAGCGTCATGACAGCCGTGCCGTTCGCGCGGTGTCGTTCAAGGATTGGCGCGCGCATCCAAGCATCGATCGAGTCAAGGTGCGCGATATCGAAACCGGCGATATCGCCGACGGCGTGCGGCGCGAGACAATATTGCGCGACGTGTACGAAAGCATCCGCACCGATGGCGCGAACAAAGCGAAGCCGGGGGCGATGTTCGGCGGCACGCTGGCCAACCGGCGCGGCGATCCGCGCGTGCTGCATTTCGAAAGCTTTGCCGACTGGACGGACTATCAAGCAAAGTTTGGTGCTGGCGATAGCATCTATGATATCTTTGTCGGGCATATCGGCGCAATGGCGCGCGACATAGCGTTGATGGAAGAATTAGGGCCAAATCCCGCAGCTACCTTGCGCTTTCAAAAGGAATGGCTTGAAAAAAGTACGGGCCAATCGGGAAGCCAGCGCGACATCGACCGCATCAACGGGCGCACGGGCAGACTGCAATCGATCTATGACGAACTGACGGGTGCAAACAAGCTGCCCGACAATCGATCGGTCGCGCTTGGCTTTTCGGCGTTGCGGTCGCAGCAAGTGGCGGCAAAGCTGGGTAGCGCGGTGCTTTCCGCCGTGCCTGATTTTGCGATGCTGTTGCACAATGCGCGGTTCAACCGGGTGCCAGTTATGAAAACGCTCGGCCAATATGTGAAGCTGTGGAACCCGCTGGACGATGGCGACCGCCGCCTTGCGGTTCGCCTCGGGCTTGTGACAGAAGACTGGCTGGGGCTTTCGTCGTCGTCGGCGCGCTATACCGGCGAAGAACTGACCGGTGAAGTGTCGCGGCGCATGGCCGAAATCGTGATACGCGGGCAGGGCTTGGCACGGCATACGCGCAACGGCCAATGGGCGTTCGGCATGGAATTCCTGTCGCATCTGACGCAGCTTAGCGATCGCGGATTTGGCGCGCTCGACCCGCAGCTGCAAAAGCAAATGCAACGCTACGGCATCAACGAAGCCGATTGGGACAGCTATCGCGCGACGGATCCACGCATTGAGCGCGGGAGCGACTGGATCATGCCGACCGATGCGGGCAAGCCGGGGCAGAAAGTGCTGGAAATGGTGCTTTCGGAAACCGACTTTGCAATCATCATGCCCGACGTGCGGACGCGGGCAACTTTGAACAATGTCGGGAGACCGGGTGGGTGGATCAACGAAATATTCAAAACGGCTTTTCTGTTCAAATCCTTCCCGCTGGCGATCATAAACCTTCATGGCCGTCGAATGATTGAGTCAAGTACTTGGCCGCACCGGCTGCACTATGCAGTACCGCTTTTAGGTCTGATGGTGGCTGGCGGGGTATTGTCGGCGCAACTAAAAACAGTGGCTGCTGGCAAAGACCCGCAGCCTATGGATGACCTCAAATTCCTCGGCAAGGCCATTGCGCAGTCTGGCGGCTTGGGCCTTTTCGGCGACTTGCTTTATAACTCGCAGAACAGCTTTGGCGGCGGGATAACTTCGACACTGGCGGGGCCGGTGCTGGGGCAGACATTGCCCAATGCGTTCGATGCTACGGCGGGAAATGTGTTTCGCGCGATCGATGATGACGAAAAGACAAAGCCGGAATTCACCAAGGATATCGTCGGCACTCTGGAAAAGGAAATTCCGGGGCGCAACCTTTGGTACACAAGGCAAGCCTATGAACGGATTATTGCAGACAGCATCCGCGAGTGGAGCGACCCCGATGCCGCCGACGCCTATGCGCGCATGGAAAAGCGCGCGGCAGAAGAAGGCACGCAATTTTATGCGCCGCCCGGTGCAGGCATCGGCGGTATGCGTGCGCCCGATTTTACCAACGCGTTTGCCGAGGTTGCAGAGTAGCGGCTTGACGCCATAAGTCAGTTACCATATAGGCAACTGCAACAGCCGGTTCACCCCTACGCCGAACCCCCGTCCCGTTACCGCGCCTTGGTTAGAATTTGGGCAGGTGCCGTGGCATTGCAGGTTCGGCCATTCGATGACGGTTTCCACCCAATATCAGCCCTTCACCTTCAAGCCCGGCGCGGCGATGGCCGCCGAGGCGATTCCTTGGCAGTTTCTGGCCGGTGAACAATTGGTCGTCACGCATATCGATGCGGTAACCGCAGTCGAAACCGTGCTGGTGCCGGGCGACGACTTTAGCGTCGGCGGCAGCGGGCCGGATGGCACCGGAAGCGTAACTGCGCTGGCGGCATGGCCGGTCAATGACGACTGGCGCGTCGAGCGTGCGACCTCGCTGGAACAGGAATATGCATTGCCGCCGTTCGAGGCGCTCCGTTCGTCGGCATTGGAGCGCGAAAACGACCGTCAGTTGATGGCGTTGCAAGAGCAAGAAGTTGCGATGCTGGCGCTAGATAATCGCGCCTTGCAGGTGCCCAAAGGCGAACTTGCCGGGGTGATACCATCTTTGGCAGGATCATTGGGAAAATTCCTTGCACGTACCCTGGATGGAAACTGGTTTTGGTCTGCGGGCACCGGTGGCGGCGACGCTGCCCTCCGAACAGACTTGGCAAATCCTGCCGCTGGCGCAAGCATAATTGCTTTTTTACGCGCATCTGTCGGGTCGGTTGCAACTATTCTTCAAACGTGGCTAAGCTGGCGGGAAATCAGCGCATTCGAGTTCATGACCAATGCGCAGGTAGCGGACTATCAAACCGGCGCATTGACGCTTGATCTCACCATACCGCTACAGAACTGGCTTAATGCAGCCGCAGCGCGCGGGTTGGTTGCGCGGCTACCGAAGGGGCTTGGCAAGATCACTTCGCCTTTGGTGCCCGCCAGCGGCGTTACGATACGTGGCACCGGGGTTGTGTCTGCGATTGCGCCACACGGCTGCGACGGCTTTGTACTTCCGGCGGGAACGGCGCATGTTGTGATCGAAAATATTGGCATGTTCAGCTACAACGCACTTGGCATTCCTGACACTCGAAACTTTGATGCTATTTACTGCGTCGGCACCAACCCGGCGCACGTCGACTTTGTCACGCTGCGCGATTTGTATTTGCAAGGTTGGGGCGAAGCAATCCGGTGGAACTACACTTGGGGCAGCTTGATCGACAATGTTACCATCATCAACTGTGACTACGGCATCGTGTTGTTTGGACAGTCGGTAAACAACAAGATCGACAACAGCTATGTCTCGGCTAATGGCGGCATAGCTTGCATCAACCTTGTTCCAGACCCCGTTAACAACTTCTTCGGTGAAGGGTTGATGATTACCAACACCTTGCTGGCATCTGGTCAGTATGGTGTGCGTTGTGCGTTGGGTTTCTTGTCACTGCACGTTTCAAATTGCGTCATCGATCTTATTCAAGACACTGCGTTTGAATTGACCGATTGCAAAAAGCTGATGCTGTCAAGCAACTGGATTTACGCGACGAACCGTTGCGTTAATTTCAATCCGCTTGGCGCGTTCAACGAACAAAGCTGTTCGCTCACTGGCAACACCATGATTATTACATCGGCTAACGGTACTGTTGTGCGGTTCATGGGCAACAACGGTGGCCTGACTATTGTAGGTGGCACAATGGAGTACGGCGGGGTTTCAACCGGCTGCTATCTCCAAGGCATCCGCACGTTGGTTGAAGGGGTGAACTTCAACAGCACCAGCAGCAACTTCGCTATCTTCCTTGATGGCGCTGCAACGAACCACAAGATAGGTAAGAATACCGGCGTCGCCACTTACTTCGGCGGCTTTGGAACACCGGAGTACCAAGAGGGCACTTGGGTTCCGACGGACGCCTCTACTGATGGGATCGTCATAACCAACATAACGCCTGCTACCTACGTCAAAGTCGGTAAGATGGTGACCTGCCAGATGGACATTAGCTTTCCCGTCAATTCGGGCGCGCAACTTGCTCGGATCACGCTTCCTTTCCAGCCACAAGCCGGTGCTGCTGCGCCTGTAGGTAGCTTAGGATTTCAGGACATCAATGGCACATTCAAGCCCATTGCCAGCAACGCGGCTCCAAACTTTGTGTTTGTTAAACCCGGTGCATCTTTTTCTTACGCAACGAACGCAGAGATGGGTGGCGCTGGGGGTAGCAGGCTTACGGTAACCTTCTCTTACAGGGCAAACGTATAATGAAAAACGCGGTTGAACTAGCGGCTACTGCCACCGAAGCTTTAACATCCGACAAGCAGGCGTCCATCATAGATCGTTTGGAGCGTGAACGCCTCGCGGCTGCGCAATCTGTCGAAGCCGACAGCGAAGCCCTGGCAGAAATGGGGGAGAACCCCACATGAACGAATTTGCAGCAGTCTTGACGGCCATGAGCTTATTCATTTTGCCATTGGGGGCTTGGGGCGTGAAGTTCGGGTTAAAGATCAATGCGCGGCTGAAGCATCTGGAAGAGGAAAATCTTGAAAATGCAGGTGACAAGGTAACCTTTCTTTGGTGCCTTCGCCTGCTGATACTCGAAGTCAAGCGCCTTGATCCGTTGCCGCGAAACGATGTGCTCGACCAAGTCGGGCTGTTGTTGAACAGCAAATACCCGCTCGACCATGATTTGCCGCCCGACATGCAATCGCTGCTTGACCACATTGATATGAAAATCAGCGAAGGCAACAGGAGGAAAGGTCGATGACCGCCTTCAACCACGGCGCGTTTATCAAGGCGCTGCGCGTTCGGCGTGGGTCCATCCCCGCCGACCTGTATGCCGATATTATGTCTGCGCTGGAAAGCGGCTTGCGCGCCGATGGGACGATCAAGCCACAGTCGATCGACGTACCGCACACAAGCGACGTCCCGTGGGTGAATGTCGCGCGGTCGCAGCTGGGCCTGAAAGAAATTCCGGGGCCGAAGCACAATCCCAAAATCCTTGAATATTGGGCGGCGGCGAAAGCGTCGTGGTTCAAGGATGATGAAACGCCGTGGTGCGGCGGGTTCATGGCCTATGTCATGGTCAAATGCGGCATCGTGCCACCCAAGGAAGCGCCGCGTGCGATCAGCTGGGCGACATGGGGCAAATCATGCCTGCCGCAAGTCGGCGCAGTTGGTGTCAAAAAGCGTACCGGTGGCAACCATGTTTTTCTGATCGTCGGCATAACCGCCGACAGGAAATACTATAAATGCCTTGGCGGCAATCAGGGCAATATGGTGTCGATCATCGATATCGTATGCAGCGACGTGACGCATATTCGTTGGCCGCAATCCATGCCGGTGCTCGGGATCAAGTTGCCGGTGATGGCCGCAGGAACGACGGGGGCAAGCGAGGCATGATGCGCTGGTATAATCCGCTTTCATGGTTCCCGTGGTCGCAGGATGGACGGCGCACGTCGCTATATCTGTCTGCATTATTCGCCGGGCCGGTCCTGTGTGCGATCTGCATCTGGGTCATGATCCAGGCAAAGATGATCGGTCGGCTCGACCTGTTCGACAAGGTGGCTTATTCCTTTGCCGCGTCGCTGTTTCTTGTCGTCGCCGCGATCGCGGTTGGCACCGGGCTGAATATCAAATTGAGCTGGGGCAAGGATGGGCTGAACGGTGCAGCGGGCGGATCGCCCGATGCGATAGCAGGTGCAGCGCGGGAAACCGCGGATGCGGCGAACGCAAAGGCCAGCGAGATTGAACAGGATGCCGAGGCAGAGCGCCGTCGTTTGCAGCAAGAGCAAGGTGTATAATGAACCGCTCGCCAAGCCCTGAATTAACGGCCAATCGTGCTGTTCGCCAACTACAAAGGATTGCCGGTCAGCAAATCGCAGTTTCGGCGGTGCAGACGTCGGCTGTGCAGTCGGTGGCGATTGCGGCGGTCGAAGAAGTCGTCGCACCGGGCGGCAACCTCGATCTGCGGCTCAGTGATTTGAATACCCGTTTGTCGGCGCTGGAACCATAGCATCGGGATTACCGCAATAAGCTATCGTAAAACCTAAGGAGGCTAATATGTTTGCATGGTTTAAAGGGCTGGATTTAGCGGCCAAGCTCGGCATCGGATTGATTATCCTTGCCGTCGTCGCGGTCGCGGTCCTCACAATCAATCATTTCACCAACCGCGCGTTCGACGCTGCCGAGGAAACCGGTGCAGCGAATGTGCGAGTCATTGTCGCAGAGGAAGGAATGTCGAATGTCGAAAATGCCAATGAAGCTGCTGCCGAGGTTAAGCGCGATCCTTTTGTGCGCAATGCCGATTGCCTGCGGGACAGCCGAACCCCCGAAAACTGTTAGCGACGTCAGCTGCGCGGCGTATAGCAAGATCAGCTATGCGCAACTGTCGCCTGCCCAGCGTGCCTTGCCTGCCGATCAACAGATCGATGCCGGCAACAAAGCGGACAGTGACGAAACGGTTGTCGAGGTACAGGCGCATAATGCGCGCCACGACGCGATTTGCGGGAACGTGAAGCCCAAATAGGGTGTTGCGGGTCCGTGAGTGGCCGAAGCGCGCTGCGGCCCCTTACAGCGCCTAAAAGAAAGGCCCGGCAAATATCATGAAATCCACCCTTTAAACCCCTATTGGACAGCGGGCACTAGCCTGCGGCCAACCGAGCGGCGGTGCAGAAATGCGCCGCCGTTTCGCTTCATGCGACGCTGCACCGAATTAGCCGCAAAGTCGCGTGAGTTTTGGTAGTCAAGTGATTGAAAAATAAAGGTCGTAGGATAACTTACCGTTAGACGACCGGGGAACAGTGGGCGGGCGTATATTCGGCTGCCCTTGTCGGGTCAAGCTGCTGAATCGCCGGAATTAGGCCGCTCTTGCAAAAATCTTGATATTTTAACCCGCTGCGCGTAGCACTGGCGACAGGTACCGGCGGAACATCCGATCCGGATAGAAAATAAGAAGTGAGTTACGGCCATGGGCGAGAATGTCGCACCATCGCCGCAAAAGGGACGACGGCGGAAAGCCAAGAAACCGCCCCGTCGCAAAAATGCGGCACCCAAGGCTGCAAAAGTGCAG
>JBGSVG010000342.1:0-1779 GCA_041753095.1 Sphingorhabdus sp.
GGCCGCCGCCGCCGCGAGGACCGTCACCACGCGGTCCACCAGAGCTTACGCCAAGCTGTGGGCGCTGTGGACGTCCGCCGTCGCGGCCGCCATCACGGCCCATGCGCTTGTTGTCGCGCGCGGCTTCGCGGGGTGGGCCGCTGGCCTGGACGATCTCGACATCATTATCTTCGTCACGGCCAGGTTGCGATATGCCCTTAGCAAATTTCGCGACGGCAGCGGCGGCGATGCCGACATGCGTCTCGTTTGCCGCGATACGGATAGCACCAATGTCGTTCTTGGTTACGCCACCGCGGCGGCACAGTAACGGCAATATCCATTTTGGATCGGCATTGTTGCGCCGTCCGATGTTGAGCGTAAACCAGACCGAATCATCGAACCCTGCACGATGGCTGTCCTGCGGACGTTCGCGGCTACCGTCGTCGAGCATGTCTTCGGCTTGCGGCATTTTGGCGCGATGGACGCGGACCAAAGCAGCGGCAATATCTTCAGCCGACATGGTTTCGAGTAGCTTTGCACCCAAAGCGCGGTCTTCGTCTTCGACCTCAACCGGCGTTAGCAGGGTTTCGAGCAAGCGCTCATGGTCCTTCGCCCGAATGTCGGCAGCGGTTGGAACCTTGATCCAGTCGGCTTCAATCTTGGCACCGCGCAGCATCGATTCCACGCGCTTGCGGCGCTGATAGGGAACGATGAGCACTGCGGTACCCTTGCGGCCAGCGCGGCCAGTACGGCCCGAACGGTGTTGAAGACCTTCGGCATCACGCGGCAGTTCTACGTGGACAACGAGCGACAGGTTGGGAAGATCGATGCCGCGTGCGGCAACGTCGGTTGCAACACATACCCGTGCGCGGCGATCGCGCAAGGCCTGTAGCGCCTGATTTCGCTCAGACTGGGAATGCTCACCCGAAAGCGCCACCACATTAAAGCCGCGTTCGGTCAGATTTGCATGGAGATGGCGGACATTCTCGCGCGTAGCACAGAACAGGATCGCAGTTTCCGCCTCGTGCAAACGAAGCAGATTGACCACGGCATTTTCGATGTCTGGCGGAGCGACGGTCACGACCTGATAGCTGATATCACCATGGCCGCGGTCTTCGCCGACGGTCGAGATGCGCAAGGCGTCCTGCTGATAACGCTTGGCCAGCGAGACGATAGGCTTTGGCATTGTGGCCGAGAACAACAATGTCCGGCGGCCTTCGGGTGTCGCGTTGAGGATTTCCTCAAGCTCTTCCCGAAAACCCATGTCGAGCATTTCGTCGGCTTCATCGAGTATTGCGACCTTCAAGGCCGACAGGTCAAGTGCGCCGCGTTCGAGGTGATCGCGCAAGCGGCCAGGAGTACCGACAACTATTTGCGCACCCTGATTCAATGCGCGCCGTTCCTTCGATGCATCCATGCCCCCAACGCAGGTGGCAATGCGCACGCCGGCCTTGGCATAAAGCCACATCAGTTCGCGACTTACCTGCAACGCAAGCTCACGGGTCGGTGCGATAATCAAAGCGGCAGGTTCGCGGGCAAGGCTGACCATACCACCGTCGAGTATCTGCGGCGCCATGGCGAGGCCAAAGGCGACGGTCTTTCCCGAACCGGTCTGCGCCGACACGACGAGGTCGCGACCTTCGGCTTCAGCGGCGATTACAGCGGATTGTACGGGCGTCAGCGTGGTGTAGCCACGGGCGGAAAGCGCTTCGTCGAGAAGCGGTGGAATAGTTTCACATGTCATATATCGCGCCCCTTGCGCCCTTTTTCTTTGAATGTCCATGCTGCACCGCACAACAA
>JBGSVG010000343.1:0-3142 GCA_041753095.1 Sphingorhabdus sp.
GTGCCGCTACATGAGGCCAGCACTGACAGCGACACAAGCGCCACCAAATTTCTAATTGCGTAGCTCATCAGCCAATAGCCCCACCGAAAGCGCGTAAAAGTTCGAACAATTATAGTCGAGTATCACACGGTAGTTGCCACCGAGTAAATATCCCGGATTTCCAATACCATCGGGTTCGATTAACGTCGCCATCATGCTGTCCTTGGGCCAAAAACCCCTTTGCGGGGCTATCCCTAGTTGCTTCCACTCAGCGATGGACTTCCACTGGCTATGCCGCGCAAACACGCGCGGACAGCGGGGTGAGGCCATCCGTGACCTGATTGCTTCGCGGTTCAGCGATGAAGGCACGTTTACCGCAAAGCCCCATTCCTCGCCACGCCGCCACCCTGCATTGACAAAGTAATTGGCGATTGACGTCATTGCATCGACTTCGCTTTTCCAGATATCGGCATAACCATCACCGTCGCCATCGCGTGCAAGGCGGAGGTAGACCGAAGGCAGGAACTGCGGCTTGCCTAATGCCCCTGCCCAGCTGCCCGTGATCGCATATTGCGGCACGCCACGATCAATCATCTTCAGAACAGCGATCAGTTCGCCTTCAAAAAGCGACCGCCGCCGCCCCTCATAAGCCAGCGAGGCGAGTGCTTCTGGCGCGTTGTAATTGCCCGTGACAGTGCCGTAGTTGGTTTCATGTCCGTATATGGCGATCATTACCTCTTCAGGAACACCTGTTTGGGCCTCAATTCTGGCAAGCGTCGGACGTAGTTCGGTATATTTTGCCCGGCCACGCGTTATGCGGGAGGCATCGACATGCTTCGCCTTGTAAGGCGCAAAATTAGGGATCGGCGCGTCTGCAGCACCTTCTGGTTGTGCCCTGTCCAACCTGACTACGCGCTCGTTATAGCTTAACGAGGGTAGTACGCGGTCGAGCGTAGCAGCGGACACGCCTTCCCTTGCGGCCCGTTGGCGGACTTGGTTCAGATAGATACCAAACCCGCTTTCCATCGCAATGGCGGTTTGGTCGGGCATAGGTGCTGTCTGCGCTACGCTGGCTTGAGTCAAACTGGACGCAGCTAACGGAAGTATCAGCCATTTGATGAAATTTCTGCGCACGCCGATGTCCTTTGAATAGATTAGAGGAGTGTGACAGATTGGCTGCGTAAAGGGAATCCCCATAAATTTCGGGCTGACGCATTTTCAGGCGCTTGCCATCTTCACATCTGTTCGATACGAGCCCTTTCCGGGGACAGGTGGCCGAGTGGTTTAAGGCAACGGTCTTGAAAACCGTCGTGGGTGGAAGCTCACCGTGGGTTCGAATCCCACCCTGTCCGCCAGTTTCCTCTTGCATCGCCACTTCGGGGCACGCTACCACTGCGGAATAGGGGCAAAGCAACCTCCCGATCAGGCGTCTCGCCCAAGTGTTGTCTTTTTCGTCCGTCGGTTGCGGACGTGTAAGGCATGGAGCATGATGTGACGTCGCAATCAAAAATTCCCGATTTTCCAGAGCTTGTCCGCGTTTTTGGGCGGATAGGGTGCCTTAGTTTTGGCGGTCCGGCAGGACAAATTGCCTTGATGCATAAGGGATTGGTGGACGATCGCGGATGGGTGGATGAAGACCAATATCTTCATGCGCTCAATTTCTGTCATTTGCTGCCAGGGCCAGAGGCTCAACAACTCGCCACATGGATTGGCTGGCGCCTGCATGGCGTGAAGGGGGGGCTTGCGGCTGGGCTGCTGTTCGTCATTCCGGGTGCCTTGGTTATTTTGGCTCTGTCGATACTCTACGCCTACGCCGCCAATCTCGATTGGTTCGCAGCCGTGTTTTTGGGGATTAAAGCCGCCGTTTTAGCAATCGTTGTTCAAGCACTGGTTCGCATCGGCGGGCGCGCCCTCAGTAAGCAGTTCAAGCAGGGAATCGCCATCGCCGCATTTATTGCGCTGTTCTTCTTTAATTTGCCCTTTCCGCTCGTTGTTCTCGGCGCTGGTGCAATTGGTGTCGCTGGGGCCATACAACGTCCTGACTGGCTGGCGCTGAAAGCGGTCAATGGCTCGCCTGTGACCACCCAAACGCCGTGGGCGACGACAATGCGGACCATAATAATTGGGGTCGCAGTCTGGGCGGGACCCATGGCTGTCATATTGTTCACGCTTGGCCGGGAACATGTCCTTTGGGACATTGGCAGCTTCTTTTCGCAGCTGGCTCATGTTACCTTTGGCGGCGCTTATGCCGTCCTTGCCTACATGGCGCAGGAGGCAGTGCAGAGCTTTGGGTGGCTGTCTGCGGGCGAGATGGCGGACGGCCTTGGCCTCGCTGAAACCACGCCAGGACCGCTAATCATGGTAACGCAATTTGTCGGTTACCTCGCCGCCTTTCGCGCACCAGAGCCGTTTACACCACTAATTGCGGGCATCATCGGGGCGGGGTTGACCACTTGGGTCACATTCGCGCCATGCTTCCTGTGGATATTTGCTTTTGCGCCGTGGATTGACCGTCTTGAAAATGTGAAATGGCTGAAGGGCGGCCTGTCAGCGCTGACCGCCGCGGTCGTCGGCGTGATTGCCAATCTGACCGTCTGGTTTGCGCTTCATATCCTGTTTGCGCAAATTGGAGAGCGTCGGGTCGGCGCGCTTCGGCTCAATTGGCCTGATCCACTCAGCTTCAACTGGCAGGCGGCGCTGCTCGCTATATTTGGAGCGATCCTGATTTTCAGGTTGAAGTGGAATGTGCTCAAGACTCTCGCCGCAACTGGCGCGGCAGGATTGTTAATGGGGTGGGCGGCATCTTAGCCGCCCCTTCCCTCACTTCTCGGGCGTAAGTTTCGCGCCGTTTTCAACATTCTCGTTGAAGCTGCTCACCACCGAGTCGACGATCATCTGGACCTCTTCGGTCGCAAACTGCTCAGCGTCTTTCTGGCTGGATCCATAGCCACGCTCTGACTTAATCAGGACGTCGCGGTAGGCTGAGCGTTCGGTCGTGCAGGCGCCTTCAGCGGTCTTGAGAAAATCGCTTGGGCTGGCCTTTTCGCCCACCGCTTTATTGTGTGTTTCTATCATGCAATTGTTGAACGCCTTGCGGGCATTATCCATCGGATCGGCCTTCATGGCGGCCATGCTCAGCATCGTTGCTGCGACCAGACTCATC
>JBGSVG010000344.1:0-13272 GCA_041753095.1 Sphingorhabdus sp.
CAACAACCACCCCTATGTCAGCGCGGCAACCAAGGCCAAGGTCGATGCGGCAATGGCCGAACTGCGCTTTTCGCCCAGTATCGCCGCACGCATACTGGCGGGGACCAAATCGGGGCAGGTCGCACTCATCTACGACAACCATAGCCCCTATTATATGCACCAGATCATGCAGGGTTGCTGGGACCGGTGCCATGAAGAAGGCATGCGCCTGATTGCGCAGCCAGTCGATGTCGCCGACCCGGATGTCGGCGAACAGGTACGCGGTATGGTGCGCCAGACGCATGTCGATGGAGCGATTTTGTCCTCGCCCGTGACGGATTGCGCGCCGGTATTGGCTGCGCTTGAGGCCATGAATATCCCGTTCGTCCGCATTTCGCCGGGGACAAACCACGCGCTTACGAGCTCAGTGTTCATGGACGATACGCAGGCGGCGGACGATATGACGACGCACCTCATCAATATCGGCCACCGACGGATTGCGTTCATCAAGGGTCATCCCAACCATATGGCGAGCGCAGAGCGGCAGGCAGGGTACGAACGCGCGCTGGGCCGCGTTGGCATTAGCGTCGACCCTGACCTGATTGCCGATGGTCAGTTTGATTTCGAAAGCGGCGTCGCCGCGACCGAGAGATTCCTTGCGCTGAAAGTTCCGCCAACCGCTGTGTTCGCTTCGAACGATGACATGGCATCGGGTGTCTTGGCCGTTGCGCACCGGCGCGGCTTGCAGGTGCCAGAGCAATTATCGGTTGCTGGTTTCGACGACACCACCCTCGCCCGCGTTGTCTGGCCACCGCTGACCACCATCCGCCAGCCCGTGCGCAACCTCGCCTCGACCGCCGCCGACCTGTTGTTCGGCGAAGGCGGCATTGAGCATCGCCGCCTGCCGCACGAACTCATCAGCCGCGAATCTGTCGCTGCGCCATATTCACCCTCACAAAAGAGCAAAAAAGCATGACACTTCCCAAACTGCCGCTGACCCGCCAATTGGGCAAAAGCGGCATTGAAATATCTAGCCTCGCATGGGGCATGTGGCGGTTTGCCGGGCTCGAAATGTCCGCAGCGCGGGCCGCCATCGACGCCGCCTTCGAGGCGGGCATCACCCTGTTCGACACCGCCGATATTTATGGCTTTGGCGAACAAGGTTTTGGCAAGGCCGAAGAACTGCTTGGCCGCGTGTTCGCCGATTCTCCCGAACTTCGCGACCGCATGGTGCTGGCGACAAAGGGCGGGATCATCCCGCCGACGCCGTACAACAGCAGCGCGGAATATCTGACCAAGGCGATTGATGACAGCCTTAGCCGGTTGCAAACCGACCGGATTGACCTTTGGCAAATCCACCGACCCGATATTCTTACGCACCCGCAGGAGATCGCGCGGACGGTCGAGGAAGCGCACAAGTCAGGCAAAATCCGCGCTTTTGGTGTTTCCAACTTTACGCAGACCCAAATTGCGACACTTGCGCAATTCAGCAGCGTGCCGATTGTATCGACCCAGCCTGAATTGTCGTCGCTGCGGATCGACACCATCGAAAACGGCGAACTCGATCAGGCAATGGCGATGGACTTGGCGGTGTTGGCTTGGTCACCGCTCGGCGGCGGTCGCATCGGTGACCCCACCAACGAGCGCGAGCAAAATGTTGCCGCCGCCTTGTCAGGCGTTGCCGCCGCGCATGGCGTGTCTCGCACCGCAGCAGCATACAGCTGGATCATGGCGCACCCTGCCCGGCCGATACCAATAGTCGGTTCGCAAAACCCTGCGCGCATCGCCGAGGCGGCCGATGCCTTCAAAGTCCAATGGACCCGCGCTGACTGGTACAGCGTGCTGGTCGCCGCACGAGGAGTTCCCCTGCCATGAAGCCCGTCGAAGTCAGCTGGTTCTCCGCTCTATGTGATGACGATTACGAGTTTTTGGGCGTGCCCGACCCGATGCTCGCGTCAAGCTGGGAGCATTGCCGCAATATCGTGCTCGCCGCCGAAAAGGGCGGCTTCGACAATATATTGCTACCCTCGGGCTATGCGCTTGGGCTCGACACGACCGCTTTCGCAAGCGCGATTGCCACGCTCACCAGCCGAATCAAGTTGCTGATGGCAGTGCGCGTCGGTGAAAGCTGGCCGCCACAACTCGCGCGGCAGATTGCTACACTCGACCAGATTTCGGGCGGGCGCTTGAATATCAATATCATCTCGTCCGACCTGCCCGGCGACAAGATGGACAGCGAGCCGCGCTATCGCCGCACCGTCGAGGCGATGCAGATTTTGAAGACGCTCTTGAATGGCGAGCATCTCTCCATCGACGGTGAGCATTACAAGATCGACCTCGACCCGCCGCGCATGAAGACGGTCAGCGGCAAATGCCCGCCGCTGTATTTCGGTGGCCTGTCGCCTGCCGCAAAGGAAGCAGCCGCCGAGGGTTGTGATGTATATTTGATGTGGCCCGAAACTGTGCAGGGCGCGAAAGACCTCGTCGAGGACATGACCGCGCGCGCCGCGAAATTCGGACGCAGCCTTAAATACGGTTTCCGCGCGCATGTCATCGTCCGCGAGACCGAGGCCGAGGCGCGGGCTTATGCCGACCGCTTGCTGTCGAAACTTGATGCGCAACAAGGCGAGGCAATCCGCAATAAGTCTCTCGATACGCAAACCTTTGGCGTCGCGCATCAGGCAGAGTTGCGGGCGCAGTCCGAAGCCAATGACGGCTATCTGGAGGAGAATCTGTGGACCGGCATTGGCCGTGCGCGATCAGGCTGCGGCGCGGCGATTGTTGGTGATCCCGATCAGGTGCTAGCGAAGATCAACGCATACCGCGCGGTCGGAATTGAGGCGTTTATCCTGTCAGGTTATCCGCATATCAATGAGTGCGATATGTTTGCTCGGTACGTTTTGCCGAAGCTGGAGCATGGGGCTTTGGCGGTCTAAATCCTCCCCGGAACGGGGAGGGGGACCAGCGAAGCTGGTGGAGGGGCACCCGCCAAATAGCTCGCGCTTTCGCTGCACGTTCCCCTCCGTCAGCCCTGCGGGCTGCCACCTCCCCGGTCCGGGGAGGAATTAACTTACTCCCCCAAACCAGCCATCCGCTCGGCCTGATCCTCAGCAATCAGCGCATCCACCAACTCGCCTAAACCACCGCCCTCCAATATCTCGGGCAATTTGTGCAGCGTTAGGTTGATCCGGTGGTCGGTCACGCGGCCTTGCGGGAAGTTATAGGTCCGGATTCGCTCCGACCGGTCGCCGCTGCCGACCATTGCCTTGCGTGCTTCGGCTTCGGCGCCTTGGGCCTCCTCGCGTTCCTTTTCGTACATCCGGGCCCGCAGCACCTGCATCGCCTGTTCCTTGTTCTTGTGCTGGCTGCGTCCGTCCTGACAGGTCACGACAATCCCCGTTGGCAAGTGCGTTATGCGAACTGCGGAATCGGTCGTGTTGACATGCTGTCCGCCAGCCCCAGATGCGCGGTAGACGTCAATTTTCAGATCGCGCGCCTCGATGTTGATATCGACCTCGGTCGGCTCGGGCAGCACCGCCACGGTTGCCGCGCTGGTGTGGATTCGTCCGCCGCTTTCGGTGACCGGCACGCGCTGCACGCGGTGGACGCCGCTTTCATATTTCAGCTTGGCGAACACGCCATTGCCCTTGATCGAGGCGACAACTTCCTTGAACCCGCCGACGTCGGACGCGCTGATCGAGATCGGCTCAATTTTCCACCCCTGCCCTGCCGCATAGCGTTCGTACATGCGGAACAGGTCGCCAGCGAACAAAGCTGCCTCATCCCCGCCGGTGCCAGCGCGGATTTCGAGCATCGCGGGGCGCTCGTCGGCGGCATCTTTCGGCAAGAGCGAGATGGCGAGGCTGATTTCAGCATCGGAAAGCTGGTGCGCTACATCGTCAAGCTCCTCGACCGCCATGTCGTGTAGGTCGGGGTCGGACGAATCCTTGACCATATGCTGCAGCGTATCGATTTCCTTGCGCAACCGTCGGACATTGGCCGCGGCCTTGGCGACCGGCTCCAACTCCGAATATTCCTTCGACGCGGTGACAAAGGCATCGCCCTCCAACTGCCCCGAAGCCATCCGCGCCTCAAGCTCGGCAAAGCGCGATTCAATCATCGCGATACGTTGCGGGGAGATTTTCATTAAAGCTGGACGCCGAGTGCTGCAGACAATTTTGAACGCAAGACAGCCTTATCTCGCGAATCTTCAACAAAGTATTGCAGATGAAGTTCGCCTTTCTCATGATTCTCCGTGCGAACAAACAAAACGGCTTGGTGGCCTTGCTTTCGAGCTAGTTCGACCCGACGTTTTGCATTGCCACGATATGCTACAACAGCTGAAACGCCGCTTGACCGCAATTGAGACGCAAGCCGTTGAGCTTTGTTCTCAACCTCAGGTGAATCGGGCACGATCGAAATAATGCCTGCCAAAAACGGCTCATCAATCAACATCGCCAACCGCTCAATCCCCGCAGCCCAACCAACCGCAGGCGTGGGATTACCTCCCAGATTCTCGATCAGCCCATCATAGCGCCCGCCACCAAGCACGGTCCCTTGCGCGCCCAGCCGGTCGGTGACAAATTCAAACGCGGTGTGGCGATAGTAATCGAGGCCGCGCACCAGCCGCGCGTTGCGTTCCCACGCCACGCCTGCCGCATCCAGACCGGCGGTCACCGCGCCAAAGAAGTCCTGAGCCTCGCCTGACAGATAATCGTCGATCACCGGCGCTGCATCGGCGATGGGGCGGTCTTTCGGGTCTTTGCTGTCGAGGATGCGCAGCGGGTTTTTCTCCAGCCGTGCCAAACTATCTTCGGACAAGGCGTCCTTATGGTCGTTGAAATATGCGATCAGCGCCGCGCGCCACGCATCGCGGCTTTGGGTATCGCCCAGCGTATTGAGCTGCAACGTCACGCCGTCATTGATGTCCAATTCCTTGAGTAACTGGTCCGCCATCACCAGCAATTCGACGTCGGCCTGTGGCTCCGCCGCGCCGATAATCTCGGCGTCGATCTGATGAAACTGGCGATAGCGGCCCTTTTGCGGGCGCTCGTAGCGGAACAATGGCCCATGCACCGACAGCTTCATCGGTGCATATTGTTGCCAGCCATTGGTTAGATACGCGCGCGCAATCCCGGCGGTAAACTCAGGCCGAAGCGTAATCGAATCCCCGCCGCGATCCTCGAAGGTATACATTTCCTTCGACACGACATCGGTCGCTTCGCCGAGTGAGCGCGAAAACACCGCGGTCGGCTCGATCACCGGCAGTTGCAGTCCCTTGAAGCCATATAGCCGCCGCACGCGCTCGAATGTCGCGACGACATACGCGAAGCGTTCCTCGGTTTCGCCGAACATATCCTGAGTGCCGCGAACCGGCTGCGGGGTTTGTATTTTTGCCATTGTGGAGCGCCCTAGCGGCTAAATGGCGTTAGTGGAATAGGGCTGGACGCCGCCAAAGGCTTTCGCCAAAACCCTAAGCCATGAAATCAACAAAAATTTCGCGCCTCCTCGCCGCCCTCGCCCTTTCCTCAACCCTCGCCACCTCCGCCGTCGCCCAGAGCGCGCCGCAACCGGTGCCGATCATCGACCGGGTCCCCGAACCCGAAGATCGGCCCTTATCCGCACCGATGAAGCTCGAGGTCGATGCGACTGACGTTGCCCGCGCCATTTTCCGCGTCAAGCAGAGCATCCCGGTCGAGGCAGGCAAGCCGCTGATCCTGCTGTATCCGCAATGGCTACCCGGCAAGCACGGCCCGCGCGGGGCGCTAGCGGAGATGACCGGGCTTAAGGTGCGCGCAAATGGTAAGTTGCTCAACTGGACGCGCGATCCGGTCGAAGTCTATGCCTTCCATGTCGACACACCCACGGGGGCCAAATCGGTCGACGTGGAATTTCAGTTCACCTCACCAGTGCAAGGCTCCGAAGGCCGGATCGTCGTCACGCCTGCGATGATGAACATCCAGTGGGAGCAGGTCGCGCTGTATCCGGCGGGTCATTTCACCCGCGCAATTCAGGTGCAGCCATCGATCACCCTCCCCAAAGGTTGGGCAGGGGTGGCGGCGCTCGACGGCGCGAAGACCACCGGCAATCGCATTGATTACGGGGTCACCACATTCGAAACCCTGGTCGACAGCCCGATGTTTGCGGGACCGCATTACCGCAAATGGGATCTGGGCCAGAACGTAACACTTAACGTCTGGGCCGACGAAGCGAAATTCCTTGAGGCCAAGCCCGAGCAAATCGCCGCACACAAGGCATTGGTCGATGAGGCGGTGATCCTGTTCGGCTCGAAACATTTCGACCGCTATGAATTCCTCCTCGGTCTGACCGAAGAATTGGGCGGCATTGGACTTGAGCATCACCGCTCGAGCGAAAACACGCGCGAAACCGACTATTTCGTCGAATGGAGCGACAATATGTCCGAACGCGGCCTGTTGCCACACGAGCTGATCCACAGCTGGAACGGCAAATTCCGCCGCCCCGATACGATGTGGACGCCGAATTACTCGACCCCGATGCGCGATAATCTGCTGTGGGTTTATGAAGGCCAGACCAGTTACTGGGACCTCGTGCTTGGCGCGCGGTCGGGATTGCAGTCAAAAGAAATGGCGCTTGCCGAATGGGCCAAATATGCCGGATTTTACGCCGAGCAGCCCGGCCGTGACTGGCGCAGTGTAGAGGATACCACCCACGATCCGATCTTTGGCGCGCGCAAACCCAAGCCGTTTTCATCACAATCTCGCGGGGAAGACTATTACAACGAAGGCTCTTTGGTCTGGCTCGCCGCAGACATGACCATCCGCGACCTATCCAAAGGCAAAAAGTCGCTGGATGATTTCGCCAAAGCCTTTTTCGGCGTCCGCGATGCCGACTGGGGCGTGCTGACTTATGATTTCGACGAGGTTGTGCGCACCCTGAACGCGGTGCAGCCTTATGACTGGGCCAAGTTCCTCGACACCAAATTGCGCCAGCCGGGCCAGCCTGCACCGCTCACCGGGATCGAAAAAGGCGGCTACAAGCTCGTCTGGAAGGAAGAGCCGAACATCTTCGACAAAGAGATTATGAAGGAAGGCAGCAACCTCAATCTCAATCACTCGCTTGGCCTGACGCTCGACAAAGACGGCAAGGTCACGTCAGTGTTCTGGAATAGCCCGGCATTCAAGGCCGATATCGTCAATGGCGCAAAAATCATCGCGGTGGGCGGCATCGCTTATTCCAAGGACCGATTGACCGACGCGGTCACCGCCGCGAAGGATGGCAAAACGCCGGTCCGCCTCCTGATCGAACGCAACAAACGTTATGAGCAAATAGACATCGCATATTCAGGCGGGCTTCGCTATCCGCACCTCGAACCAACCGGCACTGGCGAGACGGCGATAGACCGCCTCCTCGCGCCACGCCGCAACTAGCCAAGGAAGCATTCTCCCCATGCGTATCGACCTTATTCCTGCCGGTGACGATGTCCCCAACAGCCTAAACGTCCTGATCGAAGTTCCAATCGGTGGCGAGCCGGTGAAATATGAATTCGACAAGGCATCGGGCGCTTTGTTCGTTGACCGTTTCCTGCACACGCCGATGCGCTATCCTGCAAACTACGGCTTTGTGCCACACACGCTTGGAGAGGACGGCGACCCGCTCGACGCACTGGTCGTTGCGCGCTCGCCAATAGTCGCGGGCGCGGTAGTCAAATGCCGCCCCATCGGCGTGCTGATGATGGAAGACGATGCTGGCGGCGACGAGAAATTACTGTGCGTGCCGGTCAACAAGACATTTCCTTATTATGCCGATGTCGTGACCTACAAGGATATGCCGCCAATCGTGCTTCAGCAAATCGAGCATTTCTTTACGCATTACAAGGACCTCGAGCCCGGCAAATGGGCGAAGCTGAACGGCTGGGGCGACGAGAAAGACGCCAAGCGCATCATTATGGAATGCGTCGAACGGGCCAAGGAACATGGCATATGATGCGGATCGCGCTTGTGGCAACGGCGGCGCTGTCGCTATCGGCGTGCGCCACGCCAGAAACGCGCGTGCGTACTGCGCTGATCGACGCAGGACTGTCCAAACCCATCGCGTCTTGCATGGCCGACCGGATGGTCGACCGGCTTTCACTGATCCAGCTCAACCGCCTGTCGGGCCTGAAAAAGCTGCGTGGTCAGGATATGCGCAAGGTCACCGTGGACGAATTTCTGAAGCGAACAAGGTCGCTTCAAGATCCCGAAATATTGGGCGTTGTTACTTCGTCCGGTCTGATCTGCGCGGTGAAGGCCTAGCCTAGCAATTTTACCAAAGCCGAAAGCCAACCGCTATCGGCTTTGACTGCAGCAGGATTTCCGAAGTCTGCACATTCAAGGCATTTCGCCTGCACGCCCTTGACGCCCGTGAGCATATCGAGATCGGCGGCAATACGCTGCACAAATAATTGCCGCTGCCACGCGGCGTGGGCGAAAATGTCCATTGGCGCAGCGACGTTGGCCCGCTTGGGCAGCAATCCACCGAGCAAAGTTCCTGCAAAACTCGGCTGCGGCTCGATATAAACCGCATGCCAGCCATCGGCCTTCAGGCCAGCGCGTTTTGCAGCCTCGGTCAAAGCTTCGTCCATCCCGCCTTGCCGGTCAACCAGACCATTCTGGCGAGCCGTGCCGCCTGCCCAGACGCGACCCTGACCGATGGCATCGATCTGCTCAGGCGTTTTCTTGCGGGCGGTTGCGACGCGGGTGATGAAATCACGATAGCCGTTTTCAATCGCGCTTTGTGCAACACGGTCGAATTCAGAGCTGAACCCGCCAAGAACATTGGGTTCCCCCGACAATGGTGTCGTTTTCACCCCGTCCGAATTTACGCCGATTTTAGCAAGGCCTGCTTCGGCGCTCGGGATCACCCCGAATATGCCGATTGATCCTGTAATCGTCGAAGGTTCAGCAAAAATGACATCGGCAGGCAAAGACACCCAGTAACCGCCGCTGGCCGCGAGATTGGCCATTGAAACAATCACAGGAATTTTCTTTACTTTGGCTGCTTCAATCGCCAGCCGGATTTTTTCCGAAGCCGTTACCGACCCGCCCGGCGAGTCCACGCGCACGACCAACGCCTTCAAATCCTTGGTGTCAAGCGCCTCATATATCAACTTGCTGACCGTATCGCCCGCTGCGGTTCCAGGGCCAGCTTCACCATCGGTGATGGTCCCTGCAATGGTAACGACGCCAATCTGCTTGCCAGCACTTGGCGGACCATAATTGGCAAGCAATGCGTCCATGGGCGTAGCCGAAAACCCGCCAGTCGTTTTCTTCTCGTCTGCACCAACCTTGCTGGCGACAAATTTGCCAAAGGCGACGCGGTCGCCGAGCTTGTCGACCAGTTTGCCGTTCAGCGCGAGTTGCGACAGATTGCCTTTCACCCCTTCAACTGCCCCAGCTGGATCCGTCAGTAGCTGCTCAATCTGTGCCTGTGGACGCGCCTTGGCGACGTCGGCTTTCCACTGCCCCCAGATTTCGTCATAAACGCCCTTGATCGCAGCTTTCGATTCCGGCGACTGGTCGGAACGCATATAGGGCTCGACCGCGCTCTTGTAGGTACCTACCCGGTAGATATTGGCCTTCACCCCCAAACGGTCGAGCAAGCCCTTGTAATAAGGCTGCGACCCGCCCGGTCCCGTCAATATCGCCCCGCCCAGTGGATCCATCCATATCTGCGTCGCATGGGCGGCCAGTTGGTAGCTGTCGTCGGTGTAGGCGGTAGCGAAAGCATAAACCGGTTTGCCGGCCTTTTTGACTGCATCCAGGCCATCGCCGATCGCCGTAAGGCTGGTCTGACCGCCACCCATGAAGCGATCCATATCCACAACGACGGCTTTGATGCGCTTGTCGGTCTGTGCGAGGCGAAGCGAACGAATGATGTCACGCTGGCGAATTTCGCTGACCGGCATGGCGCTTGAAGTCAGAGCGGTGAGCGGGTCGACTTCGGCGGGTTGCTCCGAAATCACACCGTCCAGTTTCAACAGCAACGCGCCATCACGAACAATGCCGGGGTTGGGGCTGGCGTTAAGAGCGGCAAAAAGTACCGCGAAGAAAAGCAGCAGGAGCAAAAGCACCAGCAGATCCTTCAAACCGACAATAATCTTCCAGCTGACGCGCATGAACTGCATTTGTGTTTCCTGTTATGTCTTACCGTTGATGTAAGCCGGCTTTGTCGGAATTCCAGCGATAATTCGACCAAATCCGACCTACAGCGCATCATCGGCACAGAAAAAGCGTCGTCGTTGTCGGAGGGTATTGATAGACCACCTACTGATCTGTTGAAAAAGCGGTTGTCAGCCGGTTGCCGACGAGGCAACCGTGCACGCTTCGTTTAACTCACAGGCAGGCCATGTTCAAAACTGTCAGCAACAAACAGAATTCGACGGTCATTTTTGATCAGCACAAGGCTGAGCTGGGCCAGGCCAAAACGCGATTGTTCAACGTCCCGATTGCTATCGCTTATACTCATTTTTCAGGGTTACTCTGGACTCTACCTGCGTCCGCGCGAAATACTCTGGTACTTTATATGGCTGGGTTTGCCCTGTTTACCGTATTTTCGTTTCTGAACATTTTATATCATCTCGGCAACTTCCCGATAAGACGACTGACAAACATGGCCGGCGATTATGGATCTTTAGCCATAGTGATGATCCTTGGTCAGACGACAGCGATGCCCCTTTATGCCCTGATCCTGTGGGTAACGCTGGGCAATGGTATGCGATTTGGCCAACGTTACCTGCTAATCGCGGCCATTATGGCGCAGCTTGCTTTGCTCGCCCTAATTTTGGCAAGCGAGTATTGGCGCAGCCAGTTTGAATTAATGGTCACATTTTCGGTTACAGCAATTGCCTTGCCGACATATGCTATGATGCTGCTGCGCGAGACAGCAAAGGCGCGTGACACCGCCCAGGTGGCAACGCTTGCGAAAAGCCGGTTTCTGGCACAGGCGAGCCATGATTTGCGTCAACCCGTTCATGCTGCGGGCTATTATATCGGTGCATTGCGCGGTTCGCCCATGAACGCCGATCAGGTCAATCTGGTGAACCGCATCGAGCAAACATTGGGCGGGGTGGCGCGGCTTTTTAAGTCACTGCTTGATATCGCAAAGCTGGACAGTGGCACCATTGATGTCCTCGCAGAGCCGGTTGCTCTTAAACCGCTGATCGACGAAATTATCTCACATAATGAGCAATTTATTCAATGGAGTGATGTCGAATTGCGGACCGTTCTCGTCGACGTTACCGTTGATGCGGATCCCACCTTGCTGACCACGATGGTGCAGAATCTTTTGTCGAACGCGATCAAATACAGTCCAGGGAAAAAGATATTGGTGGGCGTCCGACGTCGTGGCTCGACCGCATCGATAGAAATATATGACCAAGGGGTCGGCATCGACAGCGAGCATTTGCCGCATATTTTTGAAGAGTTCTATCGAGGTCATGCTGCAGGCGATCATGACAGCGAAGGCGTCGGTTTGGGCTTGGCGATATTGCAGCGGTTAGCTGCACTTTGCGGATTCTCGATTAAGCTGGATTCAAAACGCGGTGTCGGAACGTCGGTCAGGTTGGCGGGGATACCGATCTCCCAATCTCGCCACATGCCAACCATGAATGTTGGTGCCGACATTCCCCGCCCACTCGCCGGTTTACGTGTCATTCTGATCGAGGACGATATCAACATTCTTGAGGCGACCGAAACATTGTTAAGCCGCTGGGGCTGTGTGGTTCAGGCTTTTGCGAAAATGCCTGAACAGGTGGCAGCTGCGGACGCGATCATCAGCGATTTCGATCTCGGCATTGGCACCACTGGCACGCAGGCTATCGCCGCCATCCGCACGCAACTTACAAAATCCCTTCCCGCCATATTGATGACTGGCCACGCCGAAGAAAGTCTGCGTCATCATAACACGCTCGACGACGTCATTGTGCTTGCAAAGCCGGTTCAACCGGCAGCGCTTCGGTCGGTCCTTTCCAGCATCCGGACGAGGGAGTTCAATAAATCCTGATGCCGTTGGCGCTTCTCTAGCTAACGGTCACGTGGCCGACCATATGGCAAGTTTTCAGCCGCCGTCCGGCAATAATTACCTTCCGACCGATAATCCGCGATAATGCCTTCGCGGACTTCAAAGGTCATGTTGCAAACCCATGTTTCCTGAGGAATTTCGTTGCCATAGCCGTCCACCAAATTGGTAGTATAGCCATATGCATAATGAAGGAACCGCGTGTTGCCACTTTCAAAGTCTTGATGCGGGATGCCCCAGCTTGCAACAAGAGAGCTCTCGGGCAGTCCCATCCAGCTTTGCAGGACAGGACTTGCCTTGTTACGCATCTTTAAGAACAGCTTTTTCTGATCGAGGATCGTCTGTTCACGGTCGATTTCCATTTTCTGCAGGCTGCTTGTTGCAAGTGCCGTGCCCTGTGACAGCACTTGTCGTAGCGAAGCGATCTTTGCATCGAGTTCTGCATTTCTCTCTTCAATTGAACGCGTGGTTGTCCATTTGGGCTCGACGCCGTCGGACCAAAATATAGACCATGTTAGCGGCATAGGATCACGCTCGTCAGTCACCCATAACATGCCGTTGGCGTCACGTTTCGTGGGCGCGCAGGCAAATGCATGTATTTGCGAATAGAGCAGATTGTCATCAATCTTCATCCAGCTCTGATCTGGCAATTGCTCGATCTTGTCATGGCGCCAGAGCCGCGAAGCCATTGTTTTGGCAACCATTCGATCTGCACATTTCACCCGGTACTGGCTTGCGGCCTTCGCGGGCGCATCTGCCGATTCAAAAATCGTCACGCCTTCAACGGTGATATAGTCGATAAGGTCGGCATCTGTCAGCTCTGTCGCGAAATCGGTCGTCATCAATTTCGACGGATCTCTTACAGTTTGGATCGTGTTTAGGTTGACATAATGGGCTTGACGTTCCGGCTTGTCCCCTTCGGCAAATACAAGCCACCAATCGGCTGCTGTTGCAGTACTTGGCGCTAACAAAAGCATCGCCGCGCCCATAAGCGCAAATGATCGAATGGCGTCGCTGTTGAACCCAGTCATTGATTAGAACTGACATGCTGCTGCCGAAAACGAAAGCTAGTGCATGTACCGGTGCGTCAGGCACGCGTTATACAAACCATTTTTAACACAGAAAAGGGCCGCCGGATTTGCGCCAGCGGCCCTTAAACATGGGTCAGCGGTCGGATGTCCCGCTGCCGGAAGTTGCTTTCATGCCGTGACCGGCATCGCTGATTTTGGGATCAGCGGCCGATCTCCCGAACGGAAT
>JBGSVG010000345.1:0-2120 GCA_041753095.1 Sphingorhabdus sp.
ATCGGCAACGACGCGGTAGTGGCACGCCAGCGCCAATTCCAAACCGCCGCCGAGTGCGAGACCGTTCAGCGCACAAGCAACAGGCTTCGCCGAAGCCTTGCCGCTGCTCAGGTCTTTGGCGCTATGTCCGCCAGCTTCCATCTTGCGAAGCAACGCGTTGAGCGCAAATGCCTGTTCGAACGCTTCCTTGGTGCTCGCCGCTTTCGCGCCGCCCAGCATGGTGAGGTCGGCACCCGCAAGGAACCCGGACTTCTTGCCCGACGTAATCACCGCGCCTTTAATGGAATCGTTGGTTGTGAAATCATCGACCCACTGGCCGAATTCGCTAATCAGCGCTCCGTTCCAGACATTCATCGAAGCATCTGGAAGGTCGATCGTCAAAAGCGCAATGCCATCGGCGTCCACATCGACCGAGAAAGTTGTGTAAGTCATGCTGGTCGTCCTCAATTCACGCGTTCGATGATGGTTGCTGTTCCCATGCCTGCGCCGATGCACAATGTGGTCAGCGCGGTCGATTTGCCCGAGCGTTCGAGTTCGTCGAGCACCGTGCCGAGGATCATCGCACCGGTCGCACCCAGCGGATGGCCCATCGCAATCGCGCCGCCATTCACGTTGATGTCACTGTGGTCGATGTTCATTGCTTCCATGAAGCGGAGAACCACGGCAGCGAACGCCTCATTGAGTTCCCATACATCGATATCGCCCTTGGCCATGCCAGCGCGCGACAATGCCTTTTGCGCGGCAAATTCGGGGCCGGTGAGCATGATTGAAGGCTCCGAACCAACCGATGCCATCGACACGATGCGCGCGCGTGGCTTAAGGCCCAGACGTTTGCCCACTTCCTTGTTGCCGATCAGCACCGCAGCGGCACCATCGACAATGCCGGAACTGTTGCCAGCATGGTGGACGTGGTTGATCTTCTCGACCTCAGGATAACGCATGATCGCGATATCGTCGAAGCCGGGCATCATCGTGCCCATCATCTGGAAAGCTGGCTGGAGCGCGCCCAACGACTGCATATCGGTTTCGGGCCGCATCAGTTCATCATGGTCGAGAATGGTCTCGCCGATGACATCCTTGATCGGAAGGATCGACTTGGCAAAACGCTTTTCGCTCCAAGCCTTCGCTGCTCGCTTCTGGCTCTCGACCGAATAAGCATCAACGTCATCGCGGCTATAGCCGTAGATCGTCGCGATTAAATCGGCAGAGATCCCCTGCGGAATGAAATAATTGGCAATCGCCGAGCGCGGGTCGATTGGCCATGCGCCGCCATCGCTTCCCATCGGAACGCGGCTCATCGATTCAACGCCACCGCCGATGGCGAGATCGCATTCGCCTGACATCACCTTAGCCGACGCGATGTTCGAAGCTTCAAGCCCCGATCCGCAGAAGCGGTTGACCTGGATGCCCGATGTCGTGTGCGCATAGCCAGCCTGCAAAGCCGCCGTGCGCGTAATCACCGCGCCCTGTTCGCCAACCGGCGATACGCAACCAAAGGCGATGTCCTCGACCGCGTCGGGCGCAAGTCCGTTACGCTCACGAACGCTAGCGAGCACCTGCGCCGCCAGATCGAGCGGGGTGATTTCATGCAGCGCACCATCGGAGCGCCCTTTACCGCGCGGGCTTCGCACCGCGTCATAAATATAGGCTTCGGTCATATTCAGTCCTTGTTTGCGACCACGGCACCCGCCGCGATCAATTGGGAGATTTCGGTTTCGCCGAGTCCTGCTTCGGCCAGGATAGCGGCATAATCGCCGCCTTTTGTTGCAATTTCGAAATGGGTAGCGGGTGCCTGCGTTGCAAGACGCGGCGCGATTTGCGGGTGCAGCCAGCGGCCGTCCTGAACCACGGCTTGCCGCTCGGCATTGGCGGGATGAGATGCGGCTTCGACATAATCGAGCACCGGCGTAACGCAGGCGTCGGTGCGGGCAAAAATCGCCTCCCATTCGTCGCGCGTCTTGGTGGCAAACACATCTTCAAGCATTTCATGCTGTTTCGCGAATGCAGTGCGGTCATGCTGTCCGCCATAGGCTTCGGCGCTAATCGGCAAGCGCTCCATCATCGCTGCGAAAAATTGTGGTTCGATGCAACCCACCGCCATGAACTTGTCATCAGCGGTT
>JBGSVG010000346.1:0-2941 GCA_041753095.1 Sphingorhabdus sp.
CGCTATCGCTCATTTTGGGCCCTGACCAGTTATCATCAACTTATCCGCCCCTAACGCGGTGGTGACGTAAGGGCAAGCATTGCCCCATATCAAAGCGTTCGCTAACGCAGGTTCCATGGCGGGGGACGGCAAACCGACACCAATGATGGTGCAATATTTAGGCCTGAAGGCCAAGGCGGGCGATTGCTTGCTATTCTATCGGATGGGCGACTTTTTCGAGCTGTTCTTTGATGATGCGAGGGCGGCATCGGCAACGCTGGATATCGCGCTGACCTCGCGCGGCGAGCATGATGGAAAGCCAATCCCGATGTGTGGCGTTCCGGTGCATGCTGCCGAGGGGTATCTTGCGCGCCTTATCAAGGGCGGTCACCGCGTCGCGATTGCCGAGCAGACTGAAAGCCCGGAGGCAGCAAAGGCGCGGGGTGGTTCAAAGACCTTGGTCGCGCGCGACATTGTTCGGTTTGTCACTGCCGGCACCCTGACCGAGGACAGCCTGCTCGACAGCTGGGCGTCGAATATACTGGTAGCGCTAGCGCCTGTGGGGGATGCGGTTGGCATAGCAGCGGCGGACATATCGACTGGCTATTTTGAAGTAGTGAGCGTTTCAGCGAGCGCGCTAGAGGCCGAGCTGGCGCGATTGGCGGCCAGCGAACTTGTTGTTGCCGAAGGCTTCGAGGGCGCTCCTTTCGATGCCATCGCCAGGCCCCGCGCGGATTTCGACAGCGTTGCGGGGGAGGAATCGCTGAAGCGGCATTTCGCTCTACCCACGCTTGATGCGATCGGCCCGTTATTGCGGGCCGAGCTCTCAGCCGCTGGGGGGTTGATCGCTTATCTAGCGCATGTCGGCCAAGGCAAGATGCCGTTCCTCAAGCTGCCAGTGCGGCGCGAGGTACATGAGCATCTGCTTATCGATCAGGCGACGCGCGACAGCCTCGAAATCAATGCCGCCAGCAAAGGTGGCCGTTCTGGTTCGTTGCTGGCCGAGGTCGACCGGACGATTACCGGCGCAGGTGCGCGGCAATTGGCCGCCGACTTGGCGGCACCGTTGATGGATAAGGTGAAGATCGAGGCGCGGCTTTCGTTGGTGCAGTGGTTCCACGACGCGCCTTTGCTTCGCGATGCGATACGTACGGCTTTACGACAATTGCCCGATATTGCGCGCGCGCTTGGCCGGGTTGTGGCCGGACGGGGAAGTCCGCGTGATGTCGGTCAGATGCGCGATGGTTTGGATGGTGCGCGGGCCTTGCGCGAACGGCTGGGGGCGATGGCCGATCGTCCTGAGATGTTGGACAGGCTGTTGCCGACACTCGACGGGCATGGCGCGATGGTCGATCTTTTCCAGCGTGCGTTGGTCGTATCGCCACCAACCGATATGGCGCAGGGCGGCTATATTGCCGAAGGATATGACGCGGCGCTTGATGCTTTGCGGTCGGCGGGGCGTGACGGCCGGCAAGCCATTGCGCAATTGGAAGCACGTTACCGCGATGCGACGGGCGTGGCAGCGCTGAAGATTCGCCATAACGCGGTGCTTGGCTATTTCGTTGAGGTTCCGGCAAAACATGGCGACATGCTGATGGCTCCCGGAACCGGGTTTACGCACCGGCAGACGATGGCAGGCGCGGTCCGCTTCAACTCGCCCGAGCTACATGAGGAAGCAATCCGCATCACGCAGGCAGGTGGTCATGCGCTCGCGGCAGAGGCGGCGCATCTGGAAGAACTCATTGCGCATGTGATGGATAGGCGCGATGCAATTGCCGCGAGCGCCGATACGCTGGCGCGGATCGATGTCGCGGCGGCGCTTGCTGAACGTGCGGCTGAGAGCAATTGGTGTCGTCCAACTTTCGTCGAACATCCTTGCTTGGAAATAGAGGGTGGACGCCATCCGGTCGTCGAAAGCGCGCTGGCAAAATCGGGTGACCGTTTCATTGCCAATGATTGCAAACTTGCGCCGGAGAAGCGGCTCTGGTTGGTCAGCGGTCCGAACATGGGCGGTAAATCTACCTTCTTGCGGCAAAATGCGTTGATCGTTTTGCTTGCGCAGGCCGGAAGCTATGTGCCCGCAACATCGGCGCGACTGGGGTTGGTCGACCGCCTGTTCAGCCGGGTTGGCGCTTCCGACAACCTAGCGCGGGGCCGATCGACTTTCATGGTCGAAATGGTCGAAACTGCCGCCATCCTCGCGCAGGCAACCGAGCGCAGCTTTGTTATATTGGACGAGGTCGGTCGCGGCACCTCGACCTATGACGGCCTCGCAATTGCTTGGGCAGTGGTCGAGGGTATCCACGAAGCCAATCGCTGCCGCTGTTTGTTTGCCACGCATTATCACGAGCTGACGCGGCTCGCCGACAGTCTTGATGCACTGTCCCTCCATCATGTGCGCGCGAAGGAGTATAAAGGCGACCTCGTCCTACTCCACGAATTGGCCGAAGGCCCCGCCGACCGGAGTTACGGTATCGCGGTTGCCAAGCTGGCAGGCCTGCCGCCACAAGTCGTTGCGCGTGCGAAAACGGTATTGGAAAAACTTGAAAAAGGCCGAGCCGAAACCGGCGGGCTGGCAGCCGGATTGGGCGACCTGCCCCTGTTTAGTGCCGCGCTGGATGCCGCCGAGGCTAAGGTCGATGCGCTGCGCGACAAGCTAACGGGGCTGGATATCGATGCGCTTAGCCCAAGGGCGGCACTTGATTTGCTGTACGAGCTTAAAAAAGCTGCTGGTGAAAGCTGATCAGGCCAACGATAAGAACAGCCCAGCTAAAGCCGCGCTCATAAGGTTCGACAGCGATCCTGCAGCCAATGCCTTCAGGCCAAGCTTTGCAATCATCGGGCGCTGGTTGGGAGCGAGGCCGCCGGTCACTGCCATCTGGATGGCAATCGAGCTGAAATTGGCAAATCCGCAAAGAGCAAAAGTGACGATTCCAACAGTCGTTGGAGATAATGTCTTCAG
>JBGSVG010000347.1:0-5273 GCA_041753095.1 Sphingorhabdus sp.
GGATGGGGCACATAATATGTCCAGCATGGTAAAGCATCTCATTTCAGCATCGATGCTGATTCTTCCTGCTACGTCGATAGCAGCGGCACAGCAACAACCGGAGGTTGTGTGGAAAAGTGGGACCGGCGGCACCGTTCCAGCCGCGTCTTCGCGGCCCCAAGCGTTGCCTACGCCCATTGCGCAATATGATCCCAGCGAGGGCAATATCCCGGTTGCCTTGCAACGGTGGAAGATGCTGAGCCAGTCTGCCAGTTATAGCTTCGGAGAATATGCATCGTTCCTGATGGCTTATCCTGACTGGCCAAATGCCGATGACATGCGCAAGAATGCCGAACAGGCGATTAATCCGCTCAGTTATTCGCCCAGCCAAGTGGTGGCCTATTTCGACAAACTGCCCCCGCTGACCAACGCCGGGCGTGCCAAATTCGCAATTGCACTCGACGCGACTGGAGACAAAGCGCGCGCCGAAATCGCGGCACGCGATGCGTGGCGCGGCGGAACGCTCACGGACGACGATGAAACGCGGCTGTTTCGTATTGCCGGGAACAAGTTCACTGCGGCCGACCACGACGCCCGCGTCGACCGTTTGCTATGGTCGAGCGCTACTCGAGCTGCCGAGCGCTGGATTGCCTATACTTCGCCAAATCGCAGGCCTGCCTTTGCCGCAGCACTCGCGGTAAGGACGAACGCATCGGATGCTGCCTTGAAAGTGCAAGAAGCTGGCTCGTCTGCGAATAATGAAGCCAGCTTGCTGGCCGCACGCGCCGACTCCTTCCGGACATCGGGCAACAGTTTCGCCGCACGCGAGTTGCTTGCCAACCGCGCGACCTTGGTGGCACCGGCCCCAGTCCTTAAAGACTGGTACCAACTGCTGCTGACACACGCGCAGGGTGCCGCAAATGACGGCCAATATGATGTGGCCTATCGCATCGCCTCTCGGATCGATGATGCGCCACCCCCCGGACTTGTCATGGTCAATCAAGACCTCACGACACGTGATCGCTATACCAGCTTGGCTTGGCTGGCAGGGACACTTGCGCTCGAACGGCTTGGCCGACCGCGTGATGCCGTCAAGATGTTCAGCATGTACGCCGACGCTGCAAAGTCGCCTCAAACACGATCAAAGGGCCTGCATTTTGCCGGCAAGGCCGCAGCCAGAGGTGGCGACCAGACGAGCGCGACGCGTTTTTATGAACAGGCAGCCAATTATTATGAAAGCTTCTTCGGGCAACTTTCGCTGGAGCAGTTGCGCCGCCCGTTACCGCGCGTTCCCAGCGTTGCAGTGACGCCGCCTCCACTTTCAGCAGGCAGCACGCCGGCTGTATATATGGCCGCGGCGCTGGCTTCGAAATATGGTAGCTGGAGAGACCAGAGCAATTTCCTGCGCGCTATTTCAAGCAATGCAAAAACGCCTGCCGATTTTACAGCAGCTTTAGGGCTGTCGAAAAAGATTAACCGTCCTGATCTGGCGGTTATGGCAGGCCGCACCGCCCGCTATTATGGCTATTCCGACTTGCTCGGTAACGGCTATCCAACGGTTAATGTGCCAGCTTCGCAGAACCATAATTGGACGCTGGCCCACGCTATCATGCGGCAGGAGAGCCAGTTCGATCAACGCGCGGTCAGCCGAGCCAACGCTCAGGGGTTGATGCAACTCATGCCGGGCACGGCGCGGGAAACCTCCGGCAAGATTTCGATGGCCTACCGACCCGAAGCGCTCACCCTCGACACCGATTACAACATTGCCTTGGGTTCAACCTACATTCAACGCATGCTCGATTATTACGGCGGCAGCTATCCTTTGGCGATTGCGGCTTATAATGGCGGGCCGGGCAACGTGAACAAATGGCTGAAAGCCTATGGCGATCCTCGCACGGGCCAGATTGGCATCATGGAATGGATCGAAAAAATCCCGCTCAGCGAGACTCGCGACTATGTGTACCGCGTCTTAGAAAACGCGGTGATGTATGACCATTTGCACCCTGAAAAAGCACGCGTGCGTTCGGCGACACCGCTTAGCACCTATCTGGGCAAATCGACTCCGGGGTGACATAGGCTGCTCCGATGGAGCGTACCAACCCGATTACACCCGCCGGATTCGCAGCTCTGCGCGAGCGATATGAGCAACTGTTTGCCATAGACCGGCCTGCTGTGGTCGAAATCGTCCATTGGGCGGCGGGAAATGGTGACCGCAGCGAGAACGGCGACTATATTTATGGCCGCCAGAAATTGCGCGCAATCGACCGCGAGCTTGGCCAGCTTTCGAAAAAGATGAAGGTTGCCAAAGTGCTTGTTCCTTCAAAACAGGAAGATCGTAGCCGGGTATTCTTTGGAGCTACGGTTACGATTGCCGATGTTGATGATGTTCACCGCACGATCACCCTGGTTGGTGACGATGAAGCGGCAGCAGGCGAAGGCAGGATTGGCTGGAACTCACCAATGGCCCGCGCTTTACGGGGCGCGCGGGTCGGAGATGTAAAGACGGTGTCGTTGCCCACTGGCCCGAAAGAATGGGAAGTGATGGAAATCGACTACCCCTTGGGCGAATAGCCCAAAGATTTCGCAGCCATTGAAACAATCCCCACATCCGCCGCCGGAAATTCCTGCGGCACGGTGGCTTCCATTTCCTTCACAACATGCTTCAAGAATGCAATTCGAGCGGCCTTCTGGTTGTTCCCGTCGATGACTGTCCACGGTGCCCAATGCGTATCTGTGCGCTTGAACATATCCTTCATCGCGTCGAGATATTCATCGCGCTTTTCGCGGTTGCGAAAATCTTCCGCCGTCACTTTCCAGCGCTTTGCCGGGTCATCGAGCCGCTCGGTCAGCACCTTGTCTTGCGTTTCCTGGGTCACATGCAGAAACAGCTTGATGATCTTGGTTCCGATCTCGCCTTGGCGCGATTCGAATTCGTTGATCTCGTCATAGCCGCGCCGCCATTCGGCCTCGCTACAAAAGCCCTCGACTCGCTCGACCAATACACGGCCATAATGGCTGCGATCCCAGATATGAATTTCTTGTGCGCCGGGCAGCTTGTTCCAGAAACGCCAGAGGAAATGCTTGTCCTTTTCCTCCGCAGACGGCGCAGAAATCGGATAGACCTGATAATAACGCGGGTCGAGTGTCGCGGTCAGGCGCTTGATCGCCCCGCCCTTCCCAGCCGCATCCCAGCCTTCGACGACAATCAAGGTCCGTGCCTTGTGCAGGATATGCAGCGATTGCAGTTCGGCGAGACGGTCCTGAAGCGCTTTCAGGTCTTCGTCGTAATCGCCGTCATATTTTTGGCCGGCTTCATAATCTGCGAGGTCTATTTTCATGCGCGCGTTTCAGCACCTAATCGCCTTCAAAACAAGGCGACTGACCGAAACGTTCGATAAAGGGACAATTATGCCTTGGGGGGTTGCTCAACAACCCGGATGCTGAGTTCGCGCAATTGCTTGGCCTCAGCAGCCGACGGCGCACCCATCAACAAGTCTTCGGCGCGCTGGTTCATCGGGAACAACGTGATTTCGCGCAAATTCTGAACGCCGCAGAGCAACATCACCATCCGGTCAACACCCGCCGCCATTCCGCCATGCGGAGGCGCGCCATATTGGAACGCACGGTACATGCCGCCAAAGCGTTCCTCGACATCTGCCTGAGTCAGCCCGGTCAATTCGAACGCTTTTACCATCAGGTCGGGATGCTGGTTCCGGATCGAACCCGAAGCCAGTTCATAGCCGTTGCAGACCATGTCATATTGATAGGCCTTGATGGTGAGCGGGTCTTGGGTTTGCAGCGCTTCCAGACCGCCCTGCGGCATCGAGAACGGGTTGTGCGCGAAATCGACTTTTTTGTTTTCTTCGTCCCATTCGTAAAACGGAAAGTCGATGATCCAGCAGAAACGGTAGCTGTCTTTGTCGATCAGGTCGAGCTGTCCGCCGGTACGCGTGCGTGCCGCGCCGGCCAGCTTGGCAGCTTGTTCTTCCTTGCCAGCGGCAAAGAAACAGCCATCATCAGGACCAAGGCCGATGGCGTCATACAGCGCCTGCATTCCCTCTTCGCCGTGGTTCTTGGCGATGGGACCGCCGAATTCGCCGCCTTTGCGAGTCACATAACCAAGGCCGGCATGGCCCTCGCTGCGCGCCCACTCGTTCATCTCGTCGAAGAACTTGCGGCTTTTCTCAGCGGTTTTGGGAGCTGGAATTGCGCGGACAACACCGCCACCTTCGACGATACGCTCAAACAAGCCAAAGCCCGATTTCTTGAAATGGTCGGTGACATCGGAAATGATCAGCGGGTTGCGCAAATCTGGCTTGTCGGTGCCGTAATCGAGCATCGCCTTGGCATGCGGGATGCGCGGGAATTCACCTGCTGGAGTTACCTTCTTGCCCTCGGCAAAGCTTTCGAACACGCCAGCCATGACCGGCTCCATCGTGTCCCAGACTTCTTCCTGCGTGACGAAGCTCATTTCCAGATCGAGCTGGTAGAACTCGCCCGGCAGCCGGTCAGCGCGCGGGTCTTCGTCGCGGAAGCATGGCGCGATCTGGAAATAACGGTCGAACCCTGCAACCATCAGCAACTGCTTATATTGCTGCGGCGCCTGCGGCAGCGCGAAGAATTTGCCGGGATGGATCCGGCTTGGCACGAGGAAATCGCGCGCTCCTTCTGGGCTTGAAGCGGTCAGTATCGGTGTCGAATATTCGGTAAAGCCGATATCTTCCATACGCCTGCGCGTTTCGCGGATGATCTGCGTACGCTTGACGATATTGGCGTGCAGCGTTTCACGCCGAAGATCGAGGAATCGGTATTTCAGGCGCGTTTCTTCGGGATATTCCTGCTCACCCGCAACCGGCAGCGGCAGCTCTTCCGATTTACTGAGGATCGTCACGCCGCGCGCATATACTTCGATTTCGCCAGTCGGCAGGTTCGGATTGACCGTCGATGCGCTGCGCGCCTTTACTTCACCGTCAATGGTAACCACGCTCTCGACGCGCAGCCCCTCAAGGATTGCCAAAGCCGGGCTGTCGCTGTCCGCGACTATCTGAGTCATCCCATAATGGTCGCGCAAGTCGACAAAAAGCACGCCGCCATGGTCACGCTTGCGGTGGACCCAGCCAGACAGGCGGACAGTTTCTCCGACATGTGCGGCGCGGAGTTCGGCGCATTTGTGGCTGCGATAAGCGTGCATGGGTCACTCAATTCAAAAAAGCTGTGGAAAGCGCGCCTAACAACCGTGCGAGCAGGCTTTGTCAAGTCGGGATTGCCTGTTATGGCCCAAACCGCATGCAGAT